>JACCVZ010000350.1 GCA_013697905.1 Nocardioidaceae bacterium | reverse complement strand
CGCTGGTGGCGGTCGGCACGCTCAAAGACGTGTCCATGTTGCTGACGGTCCGCGCCGCCGCCCCGCGCAGGACAACCTGCTGAGGCTGCTGGGATACCTCGGCTTGCTCGTTCTTGCCCTGCTCCTTCTTGCCCTGCTCCTTGGGTACCGGCGCGCTGGCCTTGTCGGCGGCCGGTGCCGCCTGGGTCTTCGACCGGTCTCGGGTGGGCGCGGCCGACGAAGCGGCGGCAGAACCGGTGGTGGAGGCCGGGTTGGTGTCGGGAGAGCTCGCCGTCGGCTCGGGTGCCGGACCGGGGTCGACAGTGGGTGGCTTCGGGGATGGCCTTTGCGTTGCTGGCGGCGGCGGGCTCGTCCTCGCCGACTCCGGCTCCGGCTCCGGCGCCGGCTCGTCGGTGGTGGAGTCACCGTTGTTGGTGGGCGATCCGTCTTGGAAGAGCTCCTGCCATGCCTCGTCTACCGACGTCGGATCCTCGAGATAGTGCTCGTACATCTCGTCGACGAGCCACTCATTGGGACCGAATGCGGACGTGACCTTGTCCTTCGGGGAATGTGACACGGCCGTGTGATTCGCCTCTTCCGCTTCGCTACCTGGTAGGACGTTACCCAGGTTAACCCTCGGCACCGAAACTGTGCAGAGGAGTCGGCGACACGGATCGGGGATCGGTCCCCTGAAGCTCGAAGCGGCGCGGCAGGTTGTGTCAGCGGCGCAAGGCGGGGATCATCGACGCGATGAGCGCGCGACTGCTGCAGGCTGGGCTGGCGGCTGCCCTGCTGGCGGCCTTGGCAGCGTGCACGCAGGACGCCAAGCCCCCGGCTCCTCCGGCGCCAAGCAGCAGCTCGAGCGATCCGGCCACGACCGCACCGACCACCACGCTGACCCAGGTGCCGCAGCGGGACGCAAAGCTCAAGGTCTCGATCGAGCAGCTGCGCGGTGGCATCAAGCGCAAGCAGTGGCCTGCGCTCGAGCGAGTGGTCTCGCGGCCGATCGCGAGATGGATCGCCGGGGCGTACGCCGGGTCGTACCCGCGGGCGTCGTACGCCGACGCGTTCACCGGCTGGACCAGCGGGGCACGCCGGCTCGCGAAGCGCGATCGGCGGACCACCGCCAACTCAGCTGTCGGCAAGAAGCTCGTCGAGCTGGTCGTGGACAAGCGAGTGGTCAAGCTCTACATCTTCGCGAGCAGAGGCCGCACGGGTGGCGCCACCGCCCAGGTGAACATCGCTGTCACCGGGGAGAACCAGGGTGGCTCCATGCACTCGTACGCCGTCACAGGCAGGCTTTACCTCCTCCGCGACGCCAGCAGGTGGCGGATCTTCGGATATGACCTCGTCCGCCGCGAGGTGAAGTCATGAGCGGGGGCCGGCCGCGTTTGTCGTGGGCGGTGGCGGTGGCAAAGGGCCGCCGGCTCGTTGTCTTCTGTGTCCTCCTCGGCGCGTTCAGCATCATCGTCCCCGACGCCACCCGCCCGCCGGCCGAAGTTGCCCTGATCAAGCTCGAAAAGGCCCACGGCCTCGACGCTCACGACAACGTGATCTGGTTCCTCGCCCTCGGATCGGACGCCAGGCCCGGACAACCCGTGGTCCGCAGCCGGTCTGACGCAATCCAACTCGTCGGCGTCAATGTCAAGACACACCACGCGGTGACGATCGGCATCCCCCGCGACTCCTACGTGAGCATCCCTGGCAGCGGAAACAACAAGATCAACGCCGCGATGGTCTTCGGCGGACCCGAGCTCACCGCTCGCGCCGTGCAGGGCCTGACCGGGATCCGAGCAAACTACGTCTTCATCACCAGCTTCCGCGGCGTCAAGCGCATGGTCAACGGGATCAAGGGGGTCAAGGTCAAGGTCAGCTATCCCATGAACGACCTCAACCAGCGGTTCCGCCCCGGGCTTCGGACGCTCAACGGGACCGAGGCACTCGCCTTCGCACGCATCCGCCACGGGCTCCCCCGCGGTGACTTCGACCGCTCCATGGACCAGGGCCAGCTGCTGAAGGGCG
>JACCVZ010000375.1 GCA_013697905.1 Nocardioidaceae bacterium | reverse complement strand
GTCCACCACCCACCTTGTGATCAACCCCGCCACCGAGGAGCACGTCACCGAGGTCTCCTCGGCCTCGGTGGAAGAGACGGATCAGGCCATCGCCCGTGCACGCGACGCCTTCGAGCTATGGAGCCGGGTTGACCCCGCCGACCGAGGTCGCTTGCTCCGACGCTTCTCCGAGGCCGTCGATGGCGCCGTCGAAGAGCTGGCTCATCTCGAGGTGCGCAACTCTGGGCACACCATCGGCAACGCCCGCTGGGAAGCTGGCAACGTCCGCGACGTGCTTGGCTACTACGCAGCCGCACCCGAGAGGCTGTTCGGCAGACAGATCCCGGTGTCTGGGGGTGTCAACGTCACGTTCAAGGAGCCACTCGGCGTCGTCGGTGTGATCGTGCCGTGGAACTTCCCGATGCCCATCGCGGGTTGGGGTTTTGCCCCCGCACTGGCCGCCGGCAACTGTGTGGTGCTCAAACCCGCCGAGCTCACTCCGCTCACCGCCATCCGGATCGGCGAGCTGGCTCTCGACGCCGGCATCCCAGAAGGGGTGTTCACGGTCGTCCCCGGCCGAGGCGCCGTCGTCGGACAACGCTTCGTCACCCATCCCGACGTACGCAAGGTCTGCTTCACCGGGTCCACCGGTGTCGGCAAGCAGATCATGGCCGGCGCCGCCGACCAGGTGAAGCGGGTGACGCTGGAGCTTGGCGGCAAGAGCGCCAACATCGTCTTCGCCGACTGCGACCTGGAGCGGGCGGCGGCCACGGCGCCGTACGGCGTCTTCGACAATGCCGGCCAGGACTGCTGTGCACGCAGCCGAATCCTCGTCGAGCGTTCGGTTCATGACCGTTTCCTCACACTGCTCGAGCCGGCCGTACAGGGCGTCAAGGTCAAGGCGCCAGAGGACCACGACGCCGAGATGGGTCCGTTGATCAGTGCCGAGCAGCGCCAGACGGTGCGGTCGTACGTCGAGGGCGACGCCGTCGACGTGGCGTTTCGCGGGGACGCCCCCGACGGCGCTGGCTACTGGTACCCGCCGACGGTGGTGCTGCCTCACTCCGAGCACGACAGGGTCTGGCGAGAGGAGGTGTTCGGGCCGGTGGTGGCGGTGCTGCCGTTCGATGACGAGACCGACGCGATCGCCAAGGCCAACAACACCGAGTACGGCCTGTCCGGGTCGATCTGGACTCGCGACGTCGGTCGCGCCCTGCGCGTCTCGCGCGGCGTCGAGGCCGGCAACCTAAGCGTGAACTCGCACTCCTCGGTGCGCTACTCCACCCCCTTCGGCGGGTTCAAGCAGTCCGGCATCGGGCGCGAGCTCGGGCCGGACGCCCTTGACTCGTTCACCGACCTCAAGAACGTCTTCATCGCCGACAGCTGAGACAAGCGGTCAAGCGGCGTACCCCTGACACCACACCATCGAGAGGATTGCGTGAATGCTTGGATCAGGACGGTTGGACGGCCGCACCGCTGTCATCACCGGCGGCTGCAGCGGGATCGGCCTGGCGACGGTGCGCCGTTTCGCCGCCGAGGGGGCACATGTCGTGATCGGCGACCTTGACGACGGCTGCGGACCAGGCATCGCCGGAGAAGTCGACGGTGCCTACGTCCACTGCGACGTGACGGACGCCGCAGAGGTCGAGGAGCTCTTCGCCACCGCGCACGACCGTTACGGAAGTGTCGACATCGCCTTCAACAACGCCGGCATCTCCCCGCCGGACGACGCCTCGATCCTCGACACCGGGATCGAGGCGTGGCGCCGCGTGCAGGAGGTCAACCTGACCAGCGTCTACCTGTGCTGCAAGGCGGTGCTGCCCTACATGCGTGAGCAGCAACGCGGTTCGATCATCAACACCGCCTCGTTCGTCGCGGTGATGGGGGCGGCGACGTCGCAGATCTCCTACAGCGCAAGCAAAGGCGGGGTGCTCGCGATGAGCCGCGAGCTCGGGGTGCAGTTCGCCCGCGAAGGCATCCGGGTCAACGCACTCTGCCCGGGGCCGGTCAACACGCCGCTGCTGCGAGAGCTGTTCGCCACCGATCCCGACCGTGCGGCCCGGCGTCTCGTGCACATCCCCCTCGGCCGGTTCGCCGAGCCGGAGGAGATCGCCTCAGCTGTGCTGTTCCTGGCAAGCGACGACTCCAGCTTCATCACGGCCTCGCAGTTCCTCGTCGACGGCGGCATCTGCGGCGCCTACGTGACACCCCTGTGAGGCGCGGCTGATGGGTCGTCCGGTCATCGGGATCACGTCGTACGTCGAGCCCGCGTCGTGGGCTGCCTGGCGCGACACGCCGGCGGCGCTGGTGCCGCACACCTACGTGCGCCAGGTGCACGCAGCCGGCGGCCTCGCCCTAGTCGTACCGCCGTTACCCGACGACGCGGACGAATCCGACGCCCGCGAAG
Organism: Nocardioidaceae bacterium; assembly: GCA_013697905.1. Taxonomy (GTDB): domain Bacteria; phylum Actinomycetota; class Actinomycetes; order Propionibacteriales; family Nocardioidaceae; genus JACDHG01. Next base: position 1,233 of record JACCVZ010000375.1, on the reverse strand, counting down.
TACTCGCCCGGCTCGACGGGTTGATCCTGGCCGGCGGCGTGGACGTCGAGCCCGCGCGATACGACCGGGAGCCGCATCCGACCTTGCAGCCCTCTCGCCCCGACCGTGACGCATCGGAGCTGCTGTTCGCCAGGGTGACAAGAGTCGATGACGTTGCCGTGCTGGGGGTCTGTCGAGGCATGCAGGTGATGGCGGTGGCAGCCGGTGGGACGCTCGAGCAGCACCTTCCGGACCGGCTCGGCCACACCGCCCACTCGCCCGGGCCCGGACGCTACGGAGAGCATCCGGTGGAGCTGGCGCCTGGCAGCCGGCTGCACGCCATCTTGGGCGGCCAGGTGTCGGTCCCGACCTACCACCACCAAGGCGTCGAGTCGGCGCCCGGCTACGTGTCGGTCGGCTGGTCGACGGACGGCGTGCTGGAAGCGGTCGAGGACCCAGCCGCGCGGTTCCGCGTCGCGGTGCAGTGGCACCCCGAGGTCGGTTCCGATCCCCGGCTGTTCCACGCGCTGGTGGCTGCTTGTCGCCGCTGAACGCCGCCTTCGCCCCGGCGTACACGATCGGAGCCGTGGGACACTCGGTCGCATGTGGTGGCAGGTGTTGCTCGGTGTCGTCGGTGGGCTGCTGCTCATTTGGCTGGCGCTCATCGCCGCGCTCTGGGTCGCTCGGCCCGAAGCCACCTCGGCTCGCGAGCAGATGCGTCTCCTCCCCGACGTGCTGCGGTTGGTCACCCGGCTCGCCCGCGACGCCTCCCTGCCGCGCGGCGTGCGATGGCGGCTGTGGGGTCTGCTCGCCTACCTGGCACTGCCGATCGACCTGGTGCCCGACTTCATCCCGGTGATCGGATACGCCGACGACGCGATCATCGTTGCCCTGGCCTTGCGCAGCGTCGCCCGGCGGGCCGGGCGGGAGGCGATCGCGCGACACTGGCCCGGCACGCCCGACGGGCTCGCGACCCTCGAACGCCTCACCGGCGTGGCCTGACTCGGCCGAAGCCGAGTCGTCCAGCGATCCCCCTTCGACACGGGAGTCGACCCAAGTCTCCCCTGTCACCTGTTGTCCACAGATGGGTGCCGGAGGTCTAGCCGGGTCTGCTGAGATCACCTAGTTTGAGACGTACTTCGTCGCACCATCGAGGGGATCCCAGATGCGCCGAGCCGTCGCCGCCCTCGCCGCCGGTCTCTGTTTGGCCTCCGCGGCGTGCACCGCCGAACCAGGGGCCGACCCTCCCACCGC
>JACCVZ010000361.1 GCA_013697905.1 Nocardioidaceae bacterium | reverse complement strand
CCCTGAAGCCTTGCCGACCCGGGAAGTTCGTGGCGATGTTGGCGTAGTAGAGCCTTTGGCCGTTGTCCCAGGAGAAGTTGCCTTGGGCGTCGGGTACCGGCCCGAACGCGAGCTCTGGGTCGCCGTTCGAGACCAGGTTGTTTTCGAAGTAGTGCGGCAGCGTGCCGATCGGGCCCACCGTCGGCACGCAGACGGCGTCGTCGGGGGTGTCAGTGCGGCAGCTGTTGTTCCGGGCCGTGTAGCCGGTGTACGTCGGCTGAATCCAGGTCTGTCCGCCGTTGAGCGAGAACTGCACACCGGACACGCCGACCCCCGGGGTAAACGGACAGGTGGTGTCTGGACCGGCGTAGCAACGCTCCAAGTCGATGTTGTCGTTCGCCCCCGCTGCGAGCACCTGCGGATGAACAGGGTTCACCGCCAATCCGGGCTCATTCTGCTTGTTGTGCGAGAAGTAGCGGTCATCGCTGCCGACCGTAACCTCCGAGTCGGTTGTCGATGCGGCCACTGCAACGGCTTGCGCGCCGAAGCACGCCACCACCACCGCAGCCGCCGCGACGGTCTTTCGACGAAGCTGCATTGCTGTCTCCTTTGACATGGCGAATGGCCGCCGTCCAGGCGCCCCGAGCTATCGCTCGGCCGCGGGGAACAATCTGGCCCTAAAAGGAAAGGAAAGCAAGACTTATCGGAATTTATGACAATCCGTGCACGTGAGGTGTCGGAGCGTGGTGACGCCAGATCGTCCGCAGGAACGACCTGGTTTTCACGCTGTTCGGGCCCGGACGTGCCGGGGACGCGCTCCCTCAGCTGGCCTGTTTGTCGGTTGACTCGTCGTAGTACCAGTCACGGGCCGCGACCGCCGTGTCGGTGTAGTCGGTGAAGACCCCGTCGATGCCGAGGTCGAAGAATGTCTCGTACTCGCTGAACGCGTCACCCTTGGCGTTGGGGTCGGTCCCGATGCGGAAGTCGGCTGGGAGGAACTGGTTCTCGTCGCGGAACGTGAACACGTGCACCAGCAGCCCGAAGTGGTGCGCACGAGACACCACTGGGGACGGGTCGAGCAGGAACCCGTTCTGGTCGCGCGGGATCACGATGTCCTTGTTCGGCCCGATGCCGTCGGCGTACGTCGCGATCTCTCGCAGCCCGTCCGGGGTGACCAGGTCCGCGTAGGTGCGGGGGTCACCGGCCGCCTTGAGGTCGTATGGCGCCCCCTTGGAGTCGATCAGCTGGATCAGAGGGAGCCCCGTCAGGTGGTTGAGGCGACGCAGGTTGCGGGTCTCGAACGACTGGATGAAGACTCTGCGAGGCGCGTAGGCGAGGCCGGCCTGGCGCAGGTCGCGGAGCATCCGCCGCTCCAGCCTCAACCCGATCGAGCGGAAGTACGTCGGGTGCTTGGTCTCCGGGTACACCCCGATCTTGCGGCCCTGGCTGACCGACTGCTGTTTGACCAGCTCGAGGATCTCGTCGAAGGTGGGGATCTCGAAGCGACCGTTGTAGCGGGTGTTGTCGGGACGGACGTCGGGGAGCCGCTCCACTGCGCGCAGGGTCTTCAGCTCGGCCAAGGTGAAGTCCTCGGTGAACCAGCCGGTCAAGGGCACACCATCGATGATCTTGGTCGTACGCCGGTCCGCGAACTCGGGGTGTTCGCTCACGTCGGTCGTGCCACTGATCTCGTTCTCATGCCGGCTCACCAGGACACCGTCCTTGGTCGAGACGAGGTCGGGTTCGATGAAGTCGGCGCCCAGTTGGATCGCCAGCTTGTACGACGCCAACGTGTGCTCGGGTCGATACCCCGGAGCACCGCGGTGACCGATCACGATGGGCGACCTGCCCGCCAGGGTTGAACCAACGGCCGGGTCATGATCGTCCGCCGTGCTGACGGTCAGCGTGACGGGGGCTTCGCCGGCGTGAGCCGCGGTGGAGGCGGCGACCGGGCTGAGCGCGGTGACGCCCGAGACGATCCCGATACCGAGGGCGGCCAACCGGCGCCGCGGGCGACTGAGTCTACGTGGGTGCATGAGGGGGCTGCCTTCCATGGGCGCTGGGCGAGGTCACAGTAGCGTGCCTGCCACGGCTCACGGAAGGTGCGGACGATCGCCCAGTGACCAGACGGCCGCTTCGCCCGACTGGCATGGGTGGCTGCGCCGCGTCGACCGGCCCGGGCTAGGGTTTCGAGGCGCGTTTCCCCACGACATAGGAGCCTCATGGAGGTCTGGCCAGGCGGCCCCTACCCGCTCGGTGCGACGTACGACGGTGCTGGCACCAACTTCACCCTCTTCTCAGAGATCGCGGAGAAGGTCGAGCTCTGTCTCTTCGACCAGGACGGCAACCAGACCCGAGTCGACATGCGCGAGCGGCGCGCGCTCGTCTGGCACACGTATCTCCCCCGCATCATGCCTGGACAGCGTTACGGCTACCGCGTCCACGGCCCCTACGAGCCTCACCGGGGGCAGCGGTGCGACCCCAACAAGCTGCTCATCGACCCGTACGCCAAAGCGCTCGAAGGTGAGATCGACTGGGCTCCCGCCTGCTTCTCGTACCGCTTCGACGACGGGAGCAACCGCAACACCGAGGACTCCGCTGCCCACACGATGAAGTCGGTCGTTGTGAACCCGTTCTTCGACTGGCAGGACGACCGCCCGCCGCGGCACCCCTACCAGGAGTCGGTCATCTACGAGGCGCACGTGAAGGGTCTGACACAGACACACCCTGGCATTCCAGACGAGATTCGCGGGACGTACGCCGGCCTTGCCCACCCGGCAATGATCGAGCACCTCACCAGTCTGGGAGTGACCGCAATCGAGCTGATGCCGGTGCATCAGTTCATCAACGACTCGGGCCTCGTCGAGCGAGGTCTGTCGAACTACTGGGGTTACAACACCATAGGCTTTTTGGCCCCGCACAACGCCTACAGCTCTACCGGGCAGCTGGGCGAACAGGTGCTGGAGTTCAAGGCGATGGTCCGCGACCTGCATCGCGCCGACATCGAGGTCATCCTCGACGTGGTCTACAACCACACCGCAGAGGGCAACCACTTCGGCCCGACGCTCGGGTTCCGTGGTATCGACAATGCTGCGTACTACCGGCTGGCCGATGAGAACAAGGCTTTCTACTACGACACCACCGGGACCGGCAACACCCTGCTCATGCGCCACCCGCACGTGCTCCAGATCATCATGGACTCACTTCGTTACTGGGTGACCGAGATGCACGTCGACGGTTTCCGCTTCGACCTGGCGGCGAGCCTGGCCCGCCAGTTCCATGAAGTCGACCGGCTCAGCGCGTTCTTCGACCTCGTGCACCAGGACCCGGTGGTGTCGCAGGTCAAGCTCATCGCCGAGCCGTGGGACGTCGGTCCCGGTGGCTACCAGGTCGGCAACTTCCCCCCGAGCTGGACCGAGTGGAACGGCAAGTACCGCGACACCGTTCGTGACTACTGGCGGGCCGAGCCGGGATCCCTCGCGGAGTTTGCGAATCGGCTGTCCGGGTCGAGCGACCTCTACGAGAGCGACGGCCGGGCGCCGTACGCCTCGATCAACTTCGTAACAGCACACGACGGGTTCACTCTCCGCGACCTCGTCTCCTACAACGAGAAGCACAATCAGGCCAACGGCGAGAACGACAACGACGGCGAGAGCCACAACCGATCCTGGAACGGCGGCGTCGAGGGACCGACCGACGATCCGGGGGTGCTGAAGATTCGTGCCCGCCAGCAGCGCAACCTCCTCACCACCATGCTGCTCAGCCAGGGCGTCCCCATGCTGCTGCACGGCGACGAGATCGGCCGCACCCAGCAGGGAAACAACAACGTGTACTGCCAGGACAATGAGCTCTCATGGATCGACTGGGACCAGGTCGACGAAGAGCTGCTCGCGTTCACCCGCTCGGTGATGGAGCTGCGCGCTGATCATCCGGTGTTCCGCCGGCGTCGCTTCTTCACCGGCGACGCGGCGGGCAACGGCGTTCCCGACATCGCCTGGTTGCGTCAGGACGGGACCGCGATGGACGGCGACGACTGGCAGCACAACTTCTTGCGTCCGCTCGCCGTCTTCCTCAACGGGGAGGCCATCACCGAACCCGGTAAGCGCGGTGAAGAGATCTCCGACGACTCGTTCCTGCTGCTGTTCAACCCCACCCACGAGGACGCCGAGATGACGATGCCTGGCGGTCCCTTCGGGGACAACTGGCAGCTCATCCTCGACACGTCGGCTACGGGGGCCCTGCACGAAAAGGCGCCGCAACCGTCGGGCTCGTTGTGCACGGTCATCTCCCGTTCTGTCGTCGTGATGCGCCGTGGGTGAGCGACCCCTCTCCTCGACGTACCGACTGCAGCTGCACGCAGGCTTCGCGTTCGCCGACGCCGAGAACGTCGTGCCCTACCTGGCAGAGCTCGGCGTCTCACACCTCTACCTCTCACCGATTCTGCAGGCGGCACCCGGGTCCATGCACGGCTACGACGTCGTCGACCACGGCCGGATCTCCGACGACCTCGGGGGTGAGTCAGCGCTTCTGTCGCTGGCCAGCACGGCCCACGCACATGACGTCGGCATCGTCTGTGACGTGGTGCCCAACCACATGTGCATCCCCGAGCCTGAACACCTCAACCACCAGCTGTGGGACGTCTTGCGCAACGGTCGCGGGGCCGCTTCGGCGGCGTGGTTCGACATCGACTGGGAGCTCGGCGGCGGTCGCCTAGGTTTGCCGGTTCTGGGGGCAAGCCTCGCCGAGGTCATCGACGCCGGTGAGCTTGTGCTCGACCAGGTGCAGACGCGTGACGGCAACGAGGCCGTGTTGCGCTACCACGGCCACGTCTTCCCCGTCGCCGACGGAACCGGCCGCGGCAACGTCGCCTCGGTCGCCCGGCGGCAGCACTACCTGCTCGGTAGCTGGCGCGAGAAGCGGTCGCTGCTCAGCCACCGCCGGTTCTTCGACGTCGACACCTTGATCGCGCTTCGGGTCGAAGATCCCGAGGTGTTCGACAGGACGCACGCGCTGCTCCTGGACCTGCATGGCCGCGGCGTGCTCGATGGCTTCCGGATCGACCACCCCGACGGCCTCGCCAACCCGGAGGCCTACCTCGCCCGGCTGGCCGAAGCCACCGACGGCGCCTGGGTGGTGGTCGAAAAGATTCTCGAGGGCGATGAACGCCTCCCGACGTCTTGGGCCACTGCCGGCAGCACCGGGTACGACGCGATCAACGTCATCCAGGCTGCACTCGCGCCCCGCACGAGCGGACAGCTGGACTGCCTTTGGCAGACGGTCGGCGGCAAGGAGTCGCTGCCCGAGGTGGAGCTGGGCGCCAAACGGCTGGTGCTCTCCGACCTGCTCGAGCCGGAGGTCGAGCGACTCCTGCGGCTGGTCCGACACGCCGCCGACGACGCTGGTGTCAAGGCGGGGACCGACGGCGACCTGCGGACGGCACTCAGCGAGCTGCTGACCCGGGTGAAGGTGTATCGGGCCTACCTGCGTCCCGGACCGCCAGCCGACCCGGGCGCGCTGGACCGCTTCGCCCGCTTGGTGCAGGAGGCACAGGACGCCTGCCCGGACCTGAGCGCCGCACTTGACCTGCTGCACCGGCTGTTGACCGACGTCGATTCGCCGAGCGCGGCGGGGCGCGAACTCGTGATCCGCTTCCAGCAGGTCTGCGGGTCGGTGATGGCCAAGGGTGTCGAGGACACCGCGTTCTACCGATACAACCGGTTGGTCGCGCTGAACGAGGTCGGCGGCGACCCGAGCGCCCTGGACTTCCCTGGCCCCCAGCGGCTGCACGACTGGGCGTCGTACCAGCAACAACAGTTCCCGTTGGGGATGACGACGCTCTCAACCCACGACACCAAGCGCAACGAAGACGTCCGCGCCCGGCTGCTCGCGGTCGCCGGTGACCCAGACGCCTGGACGGCACTGTGGGACGCCGTGCAACGACACGCCAGCTCCTGCCACGTCGACGGTCCGACGGCTTACCTCGTGTTCCAGACCCTGCTCGGCGCTTGGCCGATCGACGCCGACCGGCTGCAGCCATACGTCGAAAAGGCCATCCGCGAGGCCAAGCAGCACACCACCTGGCAGGACCCGGAGGCCGCCTACGAGCAACTCGTGCACACCTTCGTTGCTGCGTGTCTAAACGACGGTGCCCTGTCCGCACGACTCACAGCGACGGTGGATGAGCACGCGGCCGCTGTCGGGGAGCAGACTCTCGCGGCGAAGCTGCTCCAGCTGACCCTGCCGGGTGTGCCCGACGTCTACCAGGGCTGTGAGGCGGTGGCCTTGTCGCTCGTCGATCCCGACAACCGGCGCCCCGTCGACTTCGACGCTCTGAGGGCGCGGCTGAGGCGGCTGGACCAGCGTGGTGCGGCCGGCTGGTCCGTCGGCTGCCCTGCCGGCTGGGCTGCTGCGGACCTAGACGACGCCAAGCTGTGGGTGACACGTCAGGCGCTGCGGCTACGACGACAGCAGCCGGACCTTTTTGGCGCCGACGCGGCGTACGCAGCGCTCCCCTCGTCCGACGAGGTGGTGGCGTTCGTGCGAAGCCACGGCGACCGGCGGGTCGTGACGGCGGTGCGCGTCCACCACGGTGAAGCGACGCTCGCGCTCCCCGATGCCACCTGGCGCGACGTCTTGACGGACGCCGTGCGCACCCAGGGCGCCGATGTCTTCGCCACTCTGCCGGTCGCGCTGCTGCTGCAGGAGGACCGATGAAGTTCAGCTTGGGGCGCCGAACGCGGAGCGCTCGGTCGAGCTGCTGATCGAGGGCGAACGCCTCGCGATGACGCCGGCCAACTCGGCATCTGCCTCGACGTCGTCCACAACCACTTCGGACCCAGCGGCTACTACCTCAGCGAGTTCGGTCCGTACTTCACCGGCCGCTACGGCACGCCCTGGGGCAAAGCGTTGAACCTCGACGACGGCCTACCGGCGTAGAGCTACGCACCGGTCGGGTCTGTGCGCGGATCCGCGGACTCTCCGCGCAGGCCTACGCAGTCGTGGCGCCAGAACGCGTCGGCGTAAACGAGGGTTCCGGTCATCCACGGCTGGTAGGACGGTTGCCTGATCACCTGGAAGGCAGCCTCCGGGACCCGCAGCGACGGCCTCCGAAATCCCAGCGGGCCACCCGGCTCGAAGCCGAAGCGCGGGTAGTACGACGGCGACCCCTCCAGGAACACCACCGGCTCCGGGCGGTCGCGGATCCGGTCGAGCCCGTAACGGACGAGTGCGCTGCCGATGCCGCGGCCCTGGTAGGCCGGAAGAACGGCAAGCGGGCTGAGCACCAGCACGTCGACGAGCCGGCGCGGCGCGTCGAGCAGGCTGCGGGTGAAGAGCACGTGTCCGACGACGGTGCCGTCGACCTCTGCGAGGAAGGACAAGCCGTCGACCCAGGCGTCCGACACCCGCAGGCCGTCGACCAGCCGACCGACCGTGGGTTTACGGAAGGCCTCGGTCACGATGTGGTGGACCTCCGCAGCCTCCCCCGTAGCTTCCCGGCGGAGAGAAACGTCGGCCGGCCGGGCGCTCGTCATCGGCGGGACTGGCGGTTCTGCTTGGTGACCGCTTTCCACTTCTTGAGCTGCTCTTTACGCAGCCGGGCGTCGGTGCGCGACGCCATCCAGACCATCTCGCGACGAAGCCGCTGCCAGCTGTCCAGCCGGCGCTCCGCCAGCGTGCCGTCGGCGATAGCTGCCTGCACAGAGCAACCCGGCTCTCCCTGGTGGCTGCAGTCGTTGAAACGGCACTGTTCGACCAGCGCTTCGATGTCGGGAAAGGTGGACGCCAACCCTTCCGCCGCCTCCTGCAGGCCGACACCGCGCAGGCCGGGCGTGTCGATGACCGCGCCACCACCGGGCAGGGCCACCAGCTCGCGGCGCACCGTGGTGTGTCGACCCTTGCCGTCGTCACGGATCTCCTTCGTGGTCAGCACCTCGGCTCCCACTAGGGCGTTGGTGAGTGATGACTTGCCATGGCCGGATGCCCCGAGCAGGCCGAGGGTGAGGTTGCCGTCGACCAGAGCGCGCACGTCCTCGATCCCGTCGCCGGTCACAGTGCTGCAGACGATGACGTCGACACTCGGCGCCGCCACCCGCACGTCCTCGGCGAGCATCTCAGCGTCCCCAGCAAGGTCGGCCTTGGTGAGCACGACCACCGGGCGACCACCGCTTTCCCAGGCCAGCGTCACCAGCCGCTCGATGCGGGACAGGTTGGGCTCGGGGTGCAGGGCCACCACGACGGCGAGCACGTCGACGTTGGCGACCAGCACCTGCCCCGCCGAGGTGCCGGACGAGGCCGCTCGGACCACCGCCGTGCGTCGCTCGAGAACCACCTCGACCGTGGTCGGGCCGTCCGGCCAGTGCCGCACCACGCACCAGTCACCGGTGCACGGAGCGGATCGAACGTCGATGGCGACGGCGTCGAGCAGCGCCCCGCCGTAGCTCGCACGGACCGGGCCCGACGCGGTCACCACGGTGCAGAGCGTCTTGTCGACGCGGATCACCCGCCCGACCTCGCCAGGGTGAGGGTAAGCCGACGCCAGCTCGCGCCAGGAGTCGTCCCAGCCGAGTTCGACGAGGTCGAGCATCGGTGCCGTCACACCGCGAAGCGTAGGTGGGTCCGTCCGTCACCGCACCGTATTATTCGCCCGCGGGGACGGTACGACGCCGTAGCCGGCGAAGGATCTCGAGCCGTGCGCTCGCGGTCGACGTCTCCGGCCACTCCCGGTCGAAGGCCGCGTTGAGGGCGGCGCCGATCAGCACCGCGAGCGCGGTCAGGTACAGCCAGATCAGCACCGCGATGGGTGCCGCCAATGGCCCGAAGATGGAAGTTGTCGCGACCTGCAAGGTGATCCGCAAGAGGTAGCTGCCCAGCACCCACATCGTGAACGCAAGCGCGGCACCCGGCACGTCGTGCCGCCACGTCGTCCGCACCGGAACGGACTGGTGGTAGAGGGCGGTGAGAAACGCGATGCTCAGCACCACGACGACCGGCCAGTACAACGCGTTGAGGAAGTCGAGGCGTTGCGGAACCACCGCATCGACCAACCGCGGCCCGGCCAGCACCAGCGGCAGCACCACGACCCCGACGACGAGTCCGCCGGCGTACAGCCGGAACGCCAGCAGCCGGGTGCGGACGATGCCGCGCCGGCCGCCAAGCCCATACATGATCGTGATCGTGTCAACGAACACGTTGAGGGCGCGCGAGCCCGACCACAACGCCAGCACGAAGCCGATCGAGATCACGTCGAAGCGCCCACCCTGAAGCACCCGGTCGACCGTGGGCACCACGATCCGGTTGACCGACTGCTCGGTGAGCACCTGCCCGGACATGTCGACGACTTGTGACTTGAAGTAGCTGATCTGGGTGGGGTCGACCTGCTTGATGATGTAGGTGATGCTGCCGGCAAGGCCGAAGACGAGCGGCGGCAGCGAGAGGATGGCGAAGAAGGCCGCCTCCGCAGCCAGACCGGTCACCCGGTAGCGGAAACATGCCCCGACGGTCGACGTCAGCAGCCGCCAGCTGGTCTCCTTCGTCACCACCGGCCAAGGCCGCACCACAGCGAGTGTGACCGGCTCCGACACCATGCGGTCCACGGTAGCGACACGAGGCACCCGACCCTGGTAGCGACAAGCCAGCGGACCGGTATGGCGCTGGTGGCGGTTCACACCACACCGGCCGCTGACGTCGGTACACCAACCCGGGCGGTGCGTAGGCTGTCGCCCATGACCCCCCAAAACATCGCAGAGACTGCGTCTGTCGCCTACCGCTCCGCCCTCGAGGTGATCGAGTCGGTAGAGCCGCGGATTGCTGCCGCCACTCGGGCCGAGCTCACCGACCAGCGCGCGTCGCTCAAGCTGATCGCGAGCGAGAACTACGCCTCGCCGGCGGTGCTGCTGACGATGAGCAGCTTCCTGAGCGACAAGTACGCCGAGGGGACGATCGGGCACCGCTTCTACGCCGGCTGCCAGAACGTCGACACGGTCGAGTCGTTGGCCGCCGAGCATGCCCGCGAGCTGTTCGGGACGCCGTACGCGTACGTGCAACCGCACTCGGGGATCGACGCCAACCTGGTGGCGTTCTGGTCGATCCTAGCGACGAGGGTGGAGGCCCCGGCGCTCGCAGAAGCCGGCGTCAAGGGCGTCAACGACCTTTCGGAGGACGACTGGGAGAAGCTGCGCGCGCGGTTCGGTCAGCAGCGCATGCTGGGGATGTCTCTCGACGCGGGCGGCCACCTGACGCACGGGTTCCGGCCCAACATCTCCGGCAAGATGTTCCACCAGCGAAGCTACGGCACCGACCCGGAGACCGGGCTGCTCGACTACGACCGGGTCGCTGCGGCGGCCCGCGAGTTCACGCCGCTCATCCTGGTCGCCGGCTACTCGGCATACCCGCGCCGCGTCGACTTCGCCAAGATGCGTGAGATCGCCGACGAGGTCGACGCGACCTTGATGGTCGACATGGCGCACTTTGCCGGGCTGGTCGCCGGCAAGGTGTTCACCGGCGACGAGGACCCGGTACCGCATGCGCACGTCGTCACCACCACGACCCACAAGTCGCTCCGCGGTCCGCGGGGTGGGCTGGTGCTGGCGACGTCGGAGTATGCCGAGGCGGTCGACAAGGGCTGCCCGATGGTGCTGGGCGGGCCACTGTCGCATGTGATGGCGGCCAAAGCCGTGGCGCTGGCCGAGGCCCGTCGCCCGGAGTTCCAGACCTACGCCACCCAGATCGCCGCTAACGCGCAGTCGCTTGCGGAGGGCTTCCTCAAGCGTGACGCCGTCCTCGTCACGGGCGGCACCGACAACCACCTCGTGCTGCTCGACGTCTCTGCGTTTGGCCTGACCGGGCGGCAGGCGGAGTCGGCGCTTCTCGACGCCGGTGTGGTCACCAACCGCAACTCGATTCCCCAAGACCCCAACGGCGCCTGGTACACCAGCGGCATCCGGCTCGGCACCCCCGCCCTCACGACCCGCGGCTTCGGCCACGACGAGTTCGATCGGGTGGCCGAGCTCATCGTCGACGTGCTCTCCCAGACCACCGCCGACACCGCCACGAGCGGCGCATCCTCGAAGGTCAAGTGCACCACCGCCGAAGGGGTCAACGACCGGGTCCGGGCGGCCTCGGCCGAGCTGCTCGACAAGTTCCCTCTCTACCCGGGACTCGAGCTCTGACCGGCTCGTGGCAGACCGACTTGTCAGGGTGTAGTGGACACCCGTATCCGTGCATCACCCTGACGACTCGGTCCGGAGAGTCGGCGGAGTGTCTCAGTTATTGGGCTCTGATCTCGACGAGTGAGATTGCGAGTTGCCGGGGCCGGTAGCGGCCAGCGACGATTGCCTCATGACGCCGACCCCCCGCCGTACCCTGCCGCTGGTGGCGCACCGCTCGGTGCACCTGGTGGCGCGTCGGCACGTCGACTTCTGCATGACGCGCAGCGCGATCTGTATGCCGGCCTAGCCTCGCCGCCCGACTGTCGTCCGGCGTGTGCTCGCCGCCCGGACGTCCCTCCAGATCGCCACCTGCGAAACGACCGGCCGCGTCGCGACCACGCGCCACCTCCCCCGAGGATGCGCATGACTCCCGCCAGCACCACCACCGTCCCTGCCCCGGCCCAGGCCCGCACACAGCGCGGCGAAGGCCAATGGGCGCTCGGCTACCGAGAGCCCCTCAACGCCAACGAGCAGGCAAAGAAGGACGACGACGCACTCAACGTGCGGGCGCGGATCGAGCAGATCTATGCGCACCGCGGCTTCGCCTCGATCGACCCCTCCGACCTACGGGGCCGCTTTCGGTGGTGGGGCCTCTACACGCAGCGCCGACCCGGCATCGACGGCGGACGGACCGCAGTGCTGGAGCCGCACGAGCTGGACGACGAGTACTTCATGCTGCGGATCCGAATCGACGGTGGTCAGCTGACCACCGAGCAGCTGCGCACGATCGCCGACATCTCCACGACGTACGCCCGCGACACCGCAGACATCACCGACCGGCAGAACATTCAGCTGCACTGGGTGCGGGTCGAGGACGTCCCTGCTATCTGGGCGCGGCTGGAGGCCGTCGGCCTCGACACGCAGGAGGCGTGCGGTGACTGCCCCCGGGTCGTCCTCGGAAGCCCGCTGGCCGGCATCGCAGCCGAGGAGCTGATCGACCCGACTTCGGCGATCGACGAGATCAGCGCCCGCTACATCGGAGACCCGCAGTTCTCGAACCTGCCGCGCAAGTTCAAGACCGCCATCACCGGCCACCCGAGCCTCGACGTGGCGCCGGAGGTGAACGACGTCGCCTTCGTCCCGGTCGTCCACCCCGAACACGGCGTCGGCTTCGACGTCTGGGTCGGCGGAGGGTTGTCGACGAACCCGATGCTCGCCAAGAGTCTTGGGGTCTGGGTGCCGCTCGACGAGGTCCCGGACGTCTGGGCCGCCGTCGTCGGCGCCTTCCGCGACTACGGTTACCGCCGGTTGCGGGCCCGCGCCCGGCTGAAGTTCCTGATCGCCGACTGGGGCGTCGACAAGTTCCGCACCGTCGTCGAGGGGCAGTACCTGCGACGTCCCATGGTCCGCGGCGAGGCACCGCGCAAGCCACTCGGCAACGGTGACCACGTCGGAGTCCACGAACAGACTGACGGCCGGCTGTACGTCGGCATCAGCCTGACGGCGGGACGCATCTCGGGTACGACGCTGAACAAACTCGCCGACGTGGCAGAGGCACACGGTTCGACCCGGGTGCGCACGACGCCCTACCAGAAGCTGATCGTGCTGGACGTCGAGAAGGCTGCCGTCGGCTCGTTCGTGGAAGCCGTCGAAGACCTGGGACTGTCGACCCGGCCGAGCCAGTGGCGCCGGTCCACGATGGCGTGCACCGGCATCGAGTTCTGCAAGCTCGCGATCGTCGAGACCAAGAGCCGCGCCGCCGAGTTGGTCGACGAGCTGGAGCGCCGGATCCCCGACCTTGACACGCCGATCTCGGTGCATCTCAACGGCTGCCCGAACTCGTGCGCCCGCATCCAGGTCGCCGACATCGGGCTCAAGGGCCAGCTGGTCCTCGACGATGACGGCAACCATGTTGAGGGCTTCCAGGTGCACCTCGGTGGTGGTGTCGGGCTCGAGGCCGGGTTCGGCCGCAAGCTCCGCGCCCACAAGGTGACGTCGGCCGGTCTCACCGACTACGTCGAGCGCGTCGTGCGCAACTATCTCGGCGGCCGCGAGGACGGCGAGCGGTTCGCCGCGTGGGCCGGCCGCGCCAACGAGAGTGAGCTGCGGTGAGCGCCGCCGGTCACTCCGTGCCGCTGCACTGCCCCTACTGCGCCGGCGAGCAGCTGCATCCGCACGGCGAGACCCACGGTGCCTGGGAGTGCCGCGACTGCCTGCGGGCGTTCTCGGTGAAGTTCCTCGGCCTGCTGAACCGCGCCAGGAGGGCGTCGTGACAACGATCAGTGTCGACGAGCTGCGGGAGACAGCGACGGTCGCCGGCCCCGAACTCGAGCTCGCGTCGGCCGAGGTGATCATCGAGTGGGCGGTCGACACGTTCGGCAGCCGCTTTTGCGTGACGTCCTCGATGACCGACTCCGTGCTGGCTCACCTTGCGTCGCGGGTGGCGCCGGGGGTCGATGTCATGTTCCTCGACACCGGCTACCACTTCGCCGAGACCCTCGGCACCCGCGACGCGGTCGCGGCGACCCTACCGGTCAACCTGGTCACCTTGTCCCCGACGATCACGGTACGCGAGCAGAATGCGCAGTACGGCAAGGACCTCTACCGGACGAACCCCGATCTCTGCTGCGCGCTGCGCAAGGTCGAGCCGCTGCGGACAGGCCTGGAGCGCTACGACGCCTGGGCAACCGGTTTGCGCCGCGAGGAGACGCACGACCGTGTCATCTCCCCGGTCGTGGGATGGGACCCGGCCAAGAAGAAAGTCAAGGTGTCGCCGCTGGCGCGATGGACACAAGGCGATGTCGACCGCTACATCACCGAGCACCAGCTGCTCGTCAACCCGCTGCAGTACGACGGCTACCCCTCCATCGGCTGCTGGCCGTGCACGCGACGCGTGGCACCGGGCAACGACGCCCGCAGCGGCCGCTGGGCCGGAACCTTTAAGACAGAATGCGGAATCCACTCATGAACAACGCTCCCGTCCTCATCGCTCTTGCCCACGGCAGCGCCGACCCACGGTCGGCGCGCACGGTCCAGGAGATCGCGACCACCACGAAGATGCTGCGCCCCGACCTACGGATCGAGAGCGCCTTCCTCGACCACGTCCGACCCGACCTCGACGCCGTGGTCGAAAGGCTCGCCCGCAAGGGCGTCACCGAGGCGGTGGTCGTCCCGCTGCTGCTCACCTCGGCGTACCACGCCCGCGTCGACGTCCCCGCCGTTGTGCAGAAGATCAACAACAGCGGGGCCGACGTCAGGGTCACGGTCGCCGACGTCATCGGCCCGGATCCGGCGCTGCTGTCCGTGCTCGACGTGCGGCTCCGCGAGGCGCTGCGACTGGCCAGGGTCCGCGAGCTGGACGCGCTGGTGCTCGCGGCAGCCGGCTCCTCCGACGCCAGGGCAAACGCCTCGATCGCCCGCGTCGCACGGATCTGGGGCTACCGGCACAACCTGCCCACCACGGTCGCGTTCGCGTCTGCTGCTCCCCCGTCGACCGGCGAAGCCGTACGGGACTGGCGTCGGCAGGGCAAAAGGTACGTCGCCGTCGGCTCGCTGTTCGTGGCGCCCGGCAAGCTGCCCGACAGGGCCGAGGAGCTCGCCCTCGAAGCCGGAGCGGTGGCCGTCTCAGCACCGCTCGGTGCGCACGACGAGATGGCGCGGCTGATCCTGGCCCGCTATTGTGTCGGCGCCCTCAACCTGGTGCCGATCCCGGCCTGACCAGCGACCCGCCTCGCGGTCAGCTGCCGGCGAGGCGGACCTTCTGCTCCTCGACGTCGAAGTCAGCGACCGGCCACTGGGGTGCCAGCAGCTGCAGATGCTCGAGCAGCAGCCTCGCGATCGCCCAGTTGCGGTACCACTTGCGGTCGCTGGGAACCACGTACCAGGGCGCGGCCGAGGTGTTGCAGCGCTCGAGTGCCTGCTGGTAGGCCTGCTGGTAGTCATCCCACCTGGCTCGCTCGTCGATGTCGCCCGGGTTGAACTTCCAGTGCTTCGTCGGATCTTCGAGCCGTTCGAGCAGCCGATCGCCCTGGGCGGCCTTCGAGATATGCAGAAAGCACTTGATGATGGTGGTCTCGTCGTCGACAAGGCGACGCTCGAACGAGTTGATCGCCGCGTAGCGCCGTTTGATCTCGTCTGTCGTCGCCAACTCATGGACCCGTGCGATCAGGACGTCCTCGTAGTGGCTGCGATCGAAAATGCCGATCACGCCGGGAGGCGGCAAATGCCTCTCGATCCGCCACAGGAAGTCGTGGCGCCGCTCTGCCGGCGTCGGAGCCTTGAACGCGCTGATCCGGACGCCTTGCGGGTCGAGCAGGCCGACGCAGTGTCGCATCACGCCGCCCTTTCCAGATGTGTCCATCCCCTGAAGGACCAGGAGGACCCGTCGCCTTCCTCCGGCGTGCGCCTCGGCGTACAGCCGCTCCTGCAGGTCCGCGACGACCGGTCCAAGCTTGGCCAGAGCCGCCTTGCCGGCTTTCTTGTCACCTGTGAACCCCGGCCGAGCGCGCGGATCGAGAC
>JACCVZ010000360.1 GCA_013697905.1 Nocardioidaceae bacterium | reverse complement strand
CGGCGATGTCCCGGGATCGGCGGGGGGCATAGACACCGACGACCCGGTCGCGTTGCCGTGGCGCGGCATCGACGTCGGCTCGCCGTTCGACTACCCGAGTCAGGGCATCATCTACGTCGCTCGCCGCCTCCCGACGCCAGGGCGCGACGGGCTCGGCCAGCCCCAGCTCGACGAGATCCAGGCGCTGTTGGAGGCGGCGGAGGGCACGACGCTGGGCTTGTTCTCGTCGCGTCGCGCGGCGGAGGCCGCGGCCGAGGCGATGCGTGCAGCGCTGCCCCACCTGCCGATCCTGTGCCAAGGGGACGGTCAGCTCTCCCACCTGCGGGCTGAGTTCATCGACAACCCGGCGGTGAGCCTCTTCGGCACGCTGTCGCTGTGGCAGGGCTTGGACGTGCCAGGCCCGACGTGCCAGCTCGTCATCATCGACCGGATCCCGTTCCCCCGACCCGACGACCCGTTGATGTCTGCCCGCGCCAGGGCGGCCGACCGCGCGGGTGGCAACGGGTTCATGGCGGTGTCGGCCACCCATGCGGCGCTGCTGCTTGCCCAGGGCACTGGCCGGCTGATCCGCACCCAGGCGGACCGCGGGGTGGTCGCCATCCTCGACCCGAGGCTTGCCACCGCCCGCTACGGCTCGTTTCTGCGCGCCTCACTCCCGCCGATGTGGCCGACGTACGACGCCGGGGTCGCGCAGGCGGCGCTGCGGCGGCTGGCCGCCACGGCCACCTCAGATCGCAAAGCTGCGGCCAAGGCGGCCAAGGCGGCCAAGGCGGCCAGGCCGGCCAGGGCGACTACCGGCTAACTGGCGCCGGTGCCTCAGAAGGACGAATGTTCCAGGTCGGCCTGGGTGAACTCCTTGGGCTCGACGAGCACCCACCAGTTGCCGGAGTTGTCGCGCAGCACAGCCTCGACCCCGTATGGGCGCTCCGACGGCTCCTGCACGAACTCGACACCCTTGGAGACGAGGTCCTCGTACGTCTTGCGGCAGTCGTCGACCCTGAGACCGCCACCACTCATCGAGCCCTTGCCAAGGCAGCGGCGGATGTACTCCGCGTCCTCGTCGTCGAGCGGCGGACCGGGAACGCCGAGCTGTAGCTGCACGTCCGGCTGCTGCGGATGGTTGACCGTGCACCAGCGGAAATCGCCCATGGTGACGTCGGTGTGCTCCCGGAACCCGAGCTTGTCGACGTAGAAGTCCTTGGCGGCGTCGATGTCGGTGACCCAGACACCGACGAGTGAGACATTGGTGATCATGCTGGTGGCCTTTCGTGGCGTGGATGGTTGCCCGCTCAGGTTAAGCGTCGGGAGAGCAACCCCGCTTCTCGGAGATTGCGGAGGCTCGTTGCATCCCCAGCATGAAGACGACACATCCTGGGATGTGTTGCGCTGCCGCGTGCACGTGGGCGCGCTGGTACTCCGACGGATTCATCCCGACCAGCTCCAGAAAGCGGGCGCTGAACGTACCGAGGCTCGCATAGCCAACCAGGTGGCAGATCTCGGTGACAGTGAGGTTCGTGGCGCGGAGCAGGTCCTGGGCTCGCTCGATCCTGCGCCTGGTCAGGTAGCGCATCGGAGTCTCCCCGTACGCCGCCTTGAAGCAGCGAACGAAGTGATACTTGGAGGTGGTGGCGGCGCGAGCCAGCCGGTCGAGGTCCAGCGGCTGAGCGAACTCCCGGTCCATCACGTCCCGGGCTCGTCGCAGGTGTGGCAACAGGTCGGTCGGGACGGCGTACGGCGACGTCACACCGCCACCCTAGAACGCTGCGCCCCTCGCAGCGGCCACGGCGGCGGTCAGACGCGGCGCATCACGGTGACGACCTTGCCGAGGATCGTAGCGTCGTTGCCGTCAATGGGCTCGAACGCGTTGTTGTGGGGGAGCAGCCACACCTGGCCCTTCTTCTTCTGCAAGGTCTTGACGGTGGCCTCGCCGTCGATCATGGCGGCGACGATCTCGCCGTTCTCGGCCGAGGGCTGCTGCCGGATGACGACCAGGTCGCCGTCGCAGATGGCGGCGTCGATCATGGACTCACCTTTGACCT
>JACCVZ010000348.1 GCA_013697905.1 Nocardioidaceae bacterium | reverse complement strand
GACATTCGGTGTCGAGTAGTACAAGACGGCAATCATCGCCAAGACGATGAGGACCAGCACCGGCCACTTGGCGTAGTCCCATACCGTCACCGCGGTGCTGCTGAGGCCAAGAGGTGCCGCGATGGCGTCGACGACAGGTCCGGTGAGAACTACCGACATACCCACGACCGCAGCCAGAATGACCATCACGAGCGTGACGAGCATCTGCAATGGCCGCAGCTTCCAGATGGGACGCCCCTCAGGTGTCTCGTAGATGATGTTCGAAGCCCGCATGAATGCCCCCACATAACCGGAGGCAGACCACAGCGCCGCCGCCAAACCCGCGATCAACGCGACGCCTGCTGCGCTCTGGTTCGAGGCAATCGACTTGATCGGGCCGGCGAGCGTCTGGGCGGCCGATGCGGGACCGATCGCGGTGACGATGTCGGTCAACGTCTTTGTCGTCGAGGCAGGATTGCCGACCAGTCCGACAACGGACACCATCGCGATCAGCGCCGGGAACAGCGCCAGCACACCGTAGTAGGTGAGCGCTGCCGCCCAGTCGCTGAGGTTGTCCTCGCTGAACTCTGTGAACGTGCGTTTGAGCGTCCCGAACCCCGACGCCTTGCCATCTCTGCCAACCGGGCGGTAGTCCTCCCTCGGCGCACTGTCAGCGTTCTTCGAGTCCTGGTCGCTGCCTGCCACAGCTGCACTCCCTTCGACCTGGGGTCAGCGGGTCAACTCAGTTGGCGCCGCTGGCGGGGAGCCAGGACGAGGCGGATGTCGAGCCGGGGATCGTCGAAGGCCAGGGCCTGACGGAAATTGGGGACGGTCTGTCGGCTCAGTCGGGAGCGTACGGCGTCGATGTCGGCCCTTTCGTCGAGGACGACGATGAGCTGGTGGCGGTGATTGCTCGGTGTCCCGAGCAAGCGCATCGATGCCCCGCTGACGCCGAGGAACCCGTTGACCTCGTTCTCCACCGCGTCGGCGATGGCACCAGCCTGCAGTACGGTTTCGCCGTCGCGGCGGTCCGCTTCGACGTCGAGGTGGGTCAACCGGCTGGTGTGCAGCTGGGCGATCATCCACCGCAACATCAGCAGCGCGACCACGACGCAAAGAGCCGCTACAGCCCACCAGTACCACGGGTTGTTGCGGATGAACGTCGAGAAGGCGTCCGGGATGACCGGCTCGCCAGCAGTGGTGCCGCCGAACCAGCCCCATCCCAGGGCGAGCGCAGCGACGGCGGCGAGCAACAGCAGCAGTCCCACCATGACGAGCAGGGTCCGGTTCACGCGGTCTACCCCGCTGTTCATGAGCTCTCCCTACGATCGATCGAGACAGACGCCTTGAGCGGTTGAGCCGGCCGCAGTGCTTCCAGTCGACCGATCACGGCGCTCTTTACTCGCTCCTCGAGGTCACCGGGGTCCTGGAGTGTGGTCGACGCTCTTACCCCGACCCGCCCTCGCCCGGCGCTGGCGGTGGCCGAGTCCACACCGGGCTCGGCGCCGGCGATTCCGCTGATGAAACGCTCAAGGCTCTTGCGAGCGACACTGAAGGTGACCCCGTCGACGTCGCTGTCAAGAGGCACGTCACTGGGTGCGCTGCGTTTGATGCCGACCAGCAACAGCAGTAGGCCGAGCACGGCCACCGGCACAGCCATGACACGCACGAAGCCGTCCTGCCAGGTGCGCTGATGCAGATCCTGAGCGATAGCGGTGTGATCCAGAACCCATGGGGACTTGCCAAGAGAGGCCAGCACAATCTCTACGAATGTGACGACCGCGACCGCAAGGATCACGAGGGCGAGCAAGGTGGCGACGATGCGGTTGGTGGCACGCATGCCGTTCACCTGACCCGGGGTGCGTCTGGGCGCTTGACGCGCATTCCAGCAACGGTGATGTTGACCTCTTGGACCTGTAGGCCGGTGAACTCCTCGACGCGTCCGCGGATCTGCTGGCGGGTCTGTTGAGTGACCGCATGCACCGAGGCGGGATAGATGACGGTCATCGTCGCCTCCACGGTGGCGGTGGGTCCGTCCACCCGGGCGCGAACGTTTGCGCTGGTGTCCTCGTCGGTGGAGCCCAGGGTGACCCCGAGGATCCGTCGGGCGCTCCCGGTGGCGTTGTTGACTTCCCGAACCGCCTGGGCGGCGATCTTTTCCACGACTTTGGGTTCAATGTGCGTCTCACCGCGGCCCCCTGGCGCGCGGTCGTCCACGACGGATGGATCCTGGTCTCCCACCGCCAGTGCGGACTCTGCGGCGGAGAAAGCGGTGCTCAACGCAACCCTCGACTGGACCGGTTGTTGAGCACGGAAGAAAGGTCGAGGTCACCGTCGATGACCTTGCCGATCACAAACCCGACTGCGCCGAAGACGACCAGAAGTAGGAAGCCGTTGAAGCCGTCGATGGCGATGCCGAGGCCGACCAGTAGACCGGCGAACAGTCCGATGACAGTTGTGGACACAGGTTTGCCTCCATTGCAGGTGGGGTGCGTTAGCGCACCCGGGGGTGTGGTTTCGGATGACATGTCACGCGTTGGATCAGGTGTTTCGTGCCGACAACTAAGCGGCGGACTCCTCGTGGTCGCCGGTAGAACACGACCGACGGGGAAGGCTCGGCCTTTGCGTTGACGGCGCGCCTTTGGAGACCGACGATGAACGTGTCGGGGTCGCCTCCCCGGTCAGGATGATGCTCGCGGACGAACCGTCGTCGTTCGCTTCTCAGCGAATTGCCGGGCTCGTCAACAGTCTCGGAGGGTGACATTCCTAGGCCCGGGATAGCAGGACTTCTGGCACTTCTAGGTCGTCGACGTATACGTCGATCGGGCGGCCTGACGCAAACGGAAGGCACACCGCCCGCACCCGATCAGCTATCGGCGGCAACGGGGTCCCCCAATGAGCCACCACGTGGACCTCCACGGACTGCCCGTCGAGGCGAATGCCGCGCACGCGACGTCCCGGCAGATAGGTGGCCACTTCTCCGAGACTTCCTCCCGACAGCGAGGCCACTCCAGGGCAGCTCGACACTAGGGCCGCCAACGCTTCCGCCGGCTCGGTGGTCACCGGCATGCCGACCACTGAAAGGGACGCAAGGGGCTCGTTCACTGCACCCGCGCGGGTTCGGCCGGCTGGTTGTCGTCCGAGGGAAGGTGGATATCGTTGACGTTGACGTTGACCTCGGTCACCTCGAGGCCGGTCATGCGCTCGACCGACGAGATCACGTTGCGACGGATGCCCTGCGCCAGGTCCGCGATTGCCACGCCGAACTCCACAACGACGTCGAGGTCGATCGCGGTCTGCAGCTCCCCGACCTCCACAGACACGCCCTGTCCGACGGTCTGGCTGGCACCGGGGATCCGTTCCCGGACCGCAGAGAACGCCTTCGCCGTACCTGAGCCGCCACCGAGCGCGTGGACCCCCGACACCTCCCGCGCGGCGATGCCGGCGATCTTCGACACCACCGAATCAGCGATCGTGGTCTGACCTTGCGCCGTCGTTAGTTCGCTGCCGCTGCTGCTGGATGTGGGCTTGGCGCCAGTCTTGCTGGAGCTTTCGACCGGAGTCGTCATGCTGGTCCTCCCAATGGTTGAGGTGGTGCTTCTGAGGCTGATGGTTATGGCATCGGTTCTTGCTGGATCTGGCTCTGGGGCGAAGTCCGTGAGGGCCACCGCATGAGCAGACATCAAGAGCTCACGATCCACGTACCCGTTTGCGACACAAGTACCGGGCTGATCGTCACGATTCTTGACTGAGAAGCCCGCCAACGCGTGCTGCGGGAATGCGTCCTGCTGACACCTGAATGGCAGGTGTCGAAGCGGTCCGGGAGCGAGGCGATGGCGAACCATGTCCGCCCGCGCTAGCTGTCTTCGCGCTGCAACCGGCGCCAGCCGCCAGCGCGGTTGTTGGCGATGATGTGCTTGAACATGGCCGTCAGGGCGGGCGCGTTGACTGTTTCGCTCTGACGGAAGGCGACCGTGCGGGCGGTCTTGTTGTCGTGGCCGGCGGTGATGATTCCCTCGGGATCAGGGACAATGGCGCCGTCGTACAGAAACACGTTCACGTGATCTCTCGCCGCCAACAGGGCGCAGATGTTGTCCTGCAGTACGGAGTACGGGCGGTCGGTGCGCTTGATGGTTTCGACGACCTCGTGGTTGGCGGCGTGTACCAGCTCCCGGACCTCACGACAGATGGCCTGCTGCCAGTCGGGCAGGACACCGATGTAGGCATCAACGCGCGGGTCTGCGGAATAAGTCATGACGGACTCAGGATAATGGGTCAGGTTGGCGAGCCGGAATATCGAGCAGCCCGGCGACCTCAGTCAAGTCAAGGCGCCGTGCCATCCTGTCCTCATGCGAGGTCGTGAGGAGTCGGATGACTCCGTCGACCGCTGGTCGAGGCATGATTGGTGGTCCACCGTTCTAGATGCGGCGGACGCGCCCGCTTTGGCGCACTTCTACGCCGACTTACTCGGGTGGAC
>JACCVZ010000332.1 GCA_013697905.1 Nocardioidaceae bacterium | reverse complement strand
GGCGCGCTCCGCGCACCCTTCGGCGCTCGAGCGCCGGTCGTCGACCGAGCGACCGTCGTCGTGCTGCGGTCGGAACTGCTCCGGACCAGCCCCCTCGGCACGGCTCGGGGACCCCGCCACATCCGGGGCTCGGTCGATGATCTTGTCGAGCTCCCCTCGGCCGAGCCAGATGCCTCGGCACTGGGGGCAGTAGTCGATCTCGACGCCCTGCCGTTCGGTCATCTGAAGGATGTTGTGGTCGACGGGACACTTCATGCCGCGACTCTAGGTCACGGCATGGGTCCGTCGGGGGCTGGCCGCAGCAACGGCTCACCGGTCCGGCAGGCTGCCGGGATCTCCACGGCCGGATGGCCGGAGGCCCGGGGATACAGTCGCCCTCGACGAGCACCTCGCGAGAAAGGCTGGCCGTGACCGACACGGACACTGACCGCACCTTCGACGCCGACGGCAACGACCCCAGCGTCCGGCCCCAAGACGACCTCTACCGGCACGTCAACGGCGGCTGGCTGGAGACGGTCGAGATCCCCGCCGACCTGCCGACAGCAGGCGGTTTCGTTGACCTCCACCTCGAGGCCGAGGGCCAGGTGGCCGAGATCTTGCGAGACGCCGCAGAGAGGTCACGGAGAGGCGAGACCACGGCTGGCTCGAACGAGCAGAAGATCGGCGACCTCTTCGCCAGCTTCATGGACGAGGACGCGGTCGAGGCGCTGGGGGCGCGACCAGTGCTCGACGATCTTGCCGCGATCGAGGCGGCTGCCGACACCATCGAGCTCGTGCATCTTCTCGGCCGGCTGGGGCGCGTCGGCGTCGGCGGCGCAGTGGGCAGCCACGTCGAGACCGACGACCGCGACTCCGACCGCTACCTCGTCAACGTGCGCCAAGGCGGACTCGGGCTCCCCGACGAGTCCTACTACCGTGAGGGCGCCTTCGCCGAGGTGCGGGACAAGTACGTCGACCACGTCGCGGCGATGCTGCGTCTGGTGGGCCGCACCGACGGTGACGCCGGCGACCAGGCGGAGCGGGTGATGGCGCTCGAGACCCGGCTCGCCGCAGGCCACTGGGACACGGTGCAGTCCCGTGACGTGGTGAAGACCTACAACCTGATGACGCGAGACGAGTTGGCAGCCATTGCCCCGGCGTACCACTGGAGCGCCTGGACCGGTGGGCTCCAAGCTCCGGCCGGCGCCTTCGAGGAGGTCGTGGTGCGCCAGCCGTCCTACCTGAGCACGCTGTCGAAGGCGCTCGACCAGGTTCCGCTCGACGACTGGAAGGCGTGGCTGAGCTGGCATGTCGTGCACTCCGGGGCGCCCTACCTGAGTCGTGACTTCGTTCGCGAGAACTTCGAGTTCTACGGACGCACTCTGTCAGGTGCAGAAGAGATCCGGGAACGTTGGAAGCGGGGGGTCGCCTTGGTCGACACCGCCCTCGGCTTTGCCGTGGGCGAGGCCTACGTCACCCAACACTTCCCGCCGGAGTCGAAGGCGGCCATGGACGGTCTGGTCGCCAACCTCGTCGAGGCTTACCGCTCTGCCATCGAGACGCTCGACTGGATGGGGCCGCAGACCCGGCAGCATGCGCTGGCCAAGCTGCGCACCTTCCTGCCGAAGATCGGCTACCCGGACCAGTGGCGGGACTACTCCGCCCTCACGATCGACGGTGGCGACCTGATCGGCGACGTTCGCCGCGCCCACGCCTTTGAGACCGACCGGCAGCTGACCAAAATCGGGCAGCCCGTAGACCGCGACGAGTGGTTGATGAACCCGCAGATGGTCAACGCCTACTACAACCCAGGGACGAACGAGATCTGCTTCCCCGCGGCGATCCTGCGGCCACCCTTCTTCGCCGTCGATGCTGACCCGGCGCTGAACTACGGCGCCATCGGCGCGGTGATCGGACACGAGATCGGTCATGGTTTCGACGACCAGGGGTCCCAGTATGACGGCGCCGGGAACCTCACCGACTGGTGGACCGCAGACGACCGGACCCGCTTCACCGAGCGTGCCGACAAGCTGATCGCGCAGTACGGCGAGCTCGAGCCGCGCGGGCTACCCGGTCACAAGGTCAACGGCGCCATGACGGTCGGAGAGAACATCGGCGACTTGGGCGGGCTTACGATCGGTCTCCGGGCCTACGAGATCAGCTTGGCCGGCGAGCCGGCGCCCGTCGTCCACGGACTCACCGGCCGACAGCGGGTGTTTCGCAGCTGGGCCAGGATATGGCGCAGTAAACGTCGCACCGAGTATGAGTTGCAGACGCTCGCTGTCGACGTCCACGCGCCGCCGGAGCTTCGTGCCAACGTCGCCAGCAACCTCGACGAGTTCCATCAGGCCTTCGACACTCGGCCGGGTGACGGTATGTGGCGCGACCCCGGGGGCCGGGTGCGAATCTGGTGACTGCTTGTCGGGAGCGACTCGGTATGCTCGACCGTGCCCAGGTCAGTCGAGGAGGGACTCGATGGTCGCGGTGAGCGCCGGGTCGTCGGGCGCGACACCGGGACGGTAACGGGCCACGACGCTGCCGTCGGTGTCGAGGAGGAACTTCTCAAAGTTCCACTGCACGTCTGCGTCCTCCCCCTCGCCATCGGGAGCCACGGTGAGCACCTGGTAGACGGGGTGGCGGTCGTCGCCGTTTACGTCGACCTTCTGGGT
>JACCVZ010000319.1 GCA_013697905.1 Nocardioidaceae bacterium | reverse complement strand
AAGGGATGAGCCCGACGAGGTCCGGCCTGGCCTTGCTCCCGATGGTGGTGGGCATCTTCTCGACCTCGATCTCGTCCGGTATCGCAATGAGCAGGACCGGTCGCTACAAGATCTTCCCCATCCTCGGTGCCGCCACAGTGGTCGTTGCCCTGTGGTTGTTGTCGATCCTCGACGCCGACTCGCCTTATTGGCAGGCCGCCTTGTCGTTCTACCTGTTCGGTGCGGGGCTGGGCTTCAGCATGCAGATCAGCGTCACGATCGTGCAGAACGCCGTCGACAAGCGACACATGGGCACCGCCACCAGCTCGGTCGCGTTCTTCCGGTCGATGGGCGGTACCTTCGGCGCCGCAGTCTTCGGCGCCATCCTGTCCAGCCGGTTGGCTACCCACCTCGCCGCGCAGCTCAGTAGCCGAGGCGGCTCGACCCCGGTCGGAGGGGGCGACATCACCGGCAACGTGCAGAAGATTCAACAGCTCCCCGAGCCCATGCACGCCCTGGTGCTCAAGGCCTTCGCCGACTCGCTGAGCGACGTGTTCCTGTGGGCCATCCCCGTCGTGGTGGTGGCGCTCGCGGTCTCCTTCTTCATCCGCGAGGTTCCGCTCAAGTCGCGCGATGCCGACCCGGCCAAAGAGTCTGGCTCGGAAGAGATCGCGCTCGCACGCTGAGACAATCGGCTGGTCCTCACAGTCCGGTGTCGTACTCCGGCGCCGGTCCTCATGGTCCGGTGTCGTTCTGCGGCGCCGGACCGTGAGGGCGTCAGGACCGGAGCCGGGCGAGCAGCTCGTACGCCGCATTCGGGTACTCGGCCGCGAGCAGCCCAGCTGCCGCCAGGACGCAGTCGTGGTCGATGACGACCTGTGGAGCGCGCGGCACCAGCCAGCCACCCTCGACGTGGTCTCCCGTCCCGGCGGCGATCACTCGGCTGGCATCGGAGGCCGGGTTGTGCCGAAGGACACCCCCGGAACCCACCAAGAGGCTGACCTCGCGCAAGTCCTTACCGCTGCGTTCGACCAGGCGGCCGTCTGGGCTGAACACCGCCTGCCGCCGGCCGCTGTGTCGACGGACTGCCAGCGCCACCGCCGCGGATGCGATCTGTAGGTCGGCCTCGATCTCGGCCGGCGTGTCAGGCAGCAGGCTCGGGTTTGCGCGCCGCTGCTGCGCGGCAGAGAGCAGATCGCCGGCTACGTCGATGCCCCATGCCTGGGCTGCTTCGACAGTGGCGACAGCGCTCCACCGCATCCCGAGGTCGCCCTCCACGGTGCGGCTGACCGGGACGGTAGCCACCACCTCGCGGCCGAGACCGGCGTCCTCGGGGTCGACCTCGACCACCGAGTGGACATCGGTCGTGGCCCCTCCGATGTCGACCACGACGACATCGCCTGCACCGGGCTGACCCTGACCAGTTCCCAGCGCCAACAGCTCGACCGCGGTGAGGACGACGTCCGGAGTGGCTCCCTGCACCATCGCAGTGAAGTCGGCCCGCCTCGACAGGTGCTTCCCACCGATCACATGTGTCAGGAACATCTCGCGGATGGCGGCGCGTGCGCCTTCTGGTCGCAGGACCCCGATCTTGGGAATCACGTTGTCGGCCACTTTGAACGGGACAGCCGCCGCATCGAAGCGCGAGGCGATCTCCCCACTGACGTCGTTGTTGGCGGCAACGACCACCGGGCCTGCCCACCGGTGAGCGGTGAGCACCTGGGTGTTGGCGAGGACGACATCGGTGTTGCCACCGTCGGTGCCGCCCACCAGCAGCACCAGGTCTGGAGAACTCGCATGCAGGCTGCTCACGTCGACTTCCCCCGACGAAACGTGGACGACGTGGCCGCCACTCGACAGGGCCACCCGGCGGCCCGCCTCGACGGTGACAAGCTCCTCGTTGCCGACGACGGCCACCCGCAGCCCACCCCCGGCGGATGAGCAGGCCAGCACCGGGATGTCAGCGGAGGTCGACAGTGGTGCGAGCTCGGCCCGGATAGCGTCCCAGCCGTCGAGCACGTCGGTGTCGATCGTGGTGTGATGGCTGGCCGCGGCCACCAGCGTCGCGTCTGCGGTGTCGACCAGCGCTGCCTTGGTAAACGTCGAACCGAAGTCGACGCAGTAGACGAGGCTCACCGAGCTTCGAGCGCCTGCTGCAGGTCGCGGATCAGGTCGTCGGCCGACTCGATGCCGACCGAGAGCCGCACCAGGTCGTCCGGGACGGCCAGCTCGGACCCCGCAACGGACGCATGGGTCATCGTCGCCGGCAGCTCGATCAGCGACTCCACCCCGCCGAGCGACTCAGCCAGGGTGAAGAGCTGGGCACGGTTGCACACGTCGAGGGCCGCTTCGTGCCCGCCCTCGACCCGAAACGACACCATCGCACCGAACCGCTTCATCTGCGCGGCCGCCAGGCTGTGCGCGGGGTGCTGCGGTAGACCCGGATAGAAGACCTCGGCGACCGCGGCGTGCGCGGCAAGGAACGCAACGACCCGCTCGGCGTTGTCGCAGTGGCGCTCCATCCGCACCGCCAGCGTCTTGAGCCCGCGCAGCACGAGGAAGGCATCGAACGGTCCGGCCGTCGCACCGGTGGAGTTCTGGAACGTCGCAAGATCTGCTCCCAGCCGGTCGTCCATGGTCACCAGCGCGCCGCCGACGACGTCGCTGTGACCCCCGGCGTACTTCGTCGTCGAGTGCACCACCACGTCGGCTCCGAGGGCGATCGGCTGCTGCAGGTAGGGCGTCGCGAACGTGTTGTCGACCACGAGCAGCGCACCGCTGTCGTGGGCGACTTGAGCGATCGTCGTGATGTCGGCGATCCCGAGCAGCGGGTTGCTGGGTGTCTCGATCCAGATGGCCTTGGTCCGGCCGGGCTGGACCGCGGCGGCGATCGCGGCGGTGTCGTGCACGGAGGCGGGAGTGTGGTGAAGGCCCCAGGGCTTGAGGACAGAGTTGAAGAGCCGGTAGGTGCCGCCGTACGCGTCGTTCGGGATGACGACGTGGTCACCCGGCGAGCAGATCACGCGCAGGAAGGCGTCCTCGGCAGCCATCCCGGAAGCGAACGCGACCCCACGCGCACCGCCTTCGAGGGCTGCCAGACAGTCCTCGAGGGCACGCCGGGTCGGGTTGGCGGTGCGCGAGTATTCATAGCCGCTGCGCAGTCCGCCGACGCCGTCCTGCTTGTAGGTGCTGGTGGCATAGATCGGCGTCATCACCGCACCGTTGGCGGGATCCGCCGACTGACCGGCGTGGATGGCCAGCGTCTCGAATCCGTAGCTCTGCGAGGGGTCCATGCCCGGCAGCCTAATGTTCGCCGCGCGGGCCCTCCGCCCACGGTCCCTCGGCGTCCAGTCGACGCAGGACCGGAACCAGGTCGGGCTCTACGGGTTCGCCAAGATCGTCGAGGCTTTGCCACGGCACCCAGGCGTGACCGAGATAACAGTCCCGCTCCTGTTCGGTCTGTGCGTCCGTGTCGGGTACGCCGGCGTGCGAGGCGTGCGCGAGGAAGAACAGCTCGCTCACGACGTAGCGTTGTCCGCCCCAGAAGAGGTCGCGGGCGACGTCCGTCGGCGGTTCGACCAGGTCGGGGACCGCGAGGCCGGTCTCCTCGGCCCATTCGCGAAGGACGGCCTCCTGCGGTGTCTCGCCCGCCTCGATGCCCCCGCCCGGAGGCTCGGAGAGATGGTGGCCGTCGTACGGATCGCGCCAACGCATGAGCAGCACCCGACCAACGGGGTCACAGCAGAGCACCCGGGCGGCGGGACGAGGTGCGTGCAGGTTGGCGACAAGGTCGGCGAGGTAGTGCACGACGTCCTCACCGTGGTCGTCGGTCTTGCTGATGCCGGAGACCGTGAAACCGAGCCCTTCGTAGAGACGTCGGGCGGTGGGGTTCCTCGCGTGGGTCCACAACTGCGCCCGCGCATAGCCACGGCGCATCGCCTGGCTCAGCACCGCCTTCGTCGCACGCGCACCCCATCCCTCCCCCCAGCGCGTGGGGTGGGTCGCCACCGAGGACACGTGCACCAGGCCGGGGACCGGCCGGCTGCTCCGGGCGGAGTCACCCAGGGCGGGCAACGCCACGGCCGCGGAGATGAGCAGCGCATCCTCGAACACGCCGACACCGAAGGCACCGTGGCGCGACAGCGCCGAACCCGAGTCCTCGAGAGGCTGGATGAGCTCGAGTCCGGCCTCGGTTCGTCGGGTGTCCGTCGCCGCTCGCCAAAGGAGCGCAAGTGCGGCCTCGTGCTCGTGCGTCAGGCATTCCACCCGCATCGTCATGGCCCCACCTCATCACAACGCGTCGCCCCCGCGGCCGAGTATTCGGCAAGGATGGCTGGGTGACTACAGCCACCCGGGTGCCAGTGACGGTCGAGTATGACGGTGACGAGCTCGACGCCGAGGACGCCTGGCACACGATCCGCCGACATGGCGCAGTGCAGCTGCTCACGCAGTCGTTCATCCGTTTCCGGTACGGCGACGGCTTCACCAATAGCCGCGCCCTGGCGTTGCAGATCGCGCTGTCGGTGGTCCCGTTCCTGTTGGCCCTGACCGGTCTGGCGGCCGACCTCGACGAGGGACGAGCGGCCGGCGTGGTCGCCAGCACGGTGGAAGAGCTGACTCCTGGCGGCGGCGGGACCGAAGCGGTGGGGAATGCGCTCCGCAGTGGCGACGACGCGGACGACGAGGCCGGTGAGCTCGCACTCGGCTTCGGCCTAGGTTTCGCGCTCATCTCGATGACGACGGCGATGGCACAGGTGGAGCGCGGCTCCAACCGGATCTACGGGATCCCTCGCGACCGTCCGTCGTTCCACAAGTACGGCCGAGCCGCAGTGATGATGGCAGTCCTGGCAGTACCTGTCGGTGTCGGGTTCATGCTGTTGGTGGCGGGCAGCCCGCTGGGGCGGTCGTTGGCGGACACGTATGGCTGGAGCGAGTCCCAGCTGCTGTGGTGGCAGGTGTTGCGCTGGCCCACGGGGCTGACGCTGACGACCTTCGCCATCGCGGTCCTGCTCGACCACTCCCCCCGACGGCGCCAGCCTGGCCTCTCCTGGCTTGCGCTGGGGGCCGGTGTCGGCGTGCTGTTCACCATGCTGGCATCGGCGTCGCTGGCTGCGTACATCCACCTCAGTGGGTCGTTCGGCAGTGTGTACGGGCCGTTGGCAGGCGTGATGGCGTTGCTGCTGTGGTGTTATCTCTCGTCGATCGCGCTCTTCTACGGCACGGCACTGGCGGCACAGCTAGAGGCGTTCCGGGCCGGTGTCGCCGAGCCGATCGAACCCGATCCCGGTGCCACCGAGTCCCAGCGGCTGTCCTCCGACCGGTCGTGATTCAGGGCGCTCGCGGTGACGATCGCCCCCGGCCGCACTTGTGTCACCTGGAACACTTGAGGGGCCATTCCCGACGAGAGGATCTGCTGTGATCTTTGGCCGCACGAAAAGCGAGCTGCCCACGCCAGACAAGGCACTGCCTGGCCGCGAGACCCGACCGTTCTCACTCCCAGCGACGCACGCTGTCCTCGGCACCCCGATCGAGGGCGAGGTTCCCGAAGGCTTCGAGGTCGCGGTTTTCGGCCTCGGATGCTTCTGGGGTGAGGAGAAGACGTTCTGGCAGCTACCGGGTGTGTGGTCGACGTCGGTCGGGTACTCCGGGGGGATGACTCCCCACCCGTCGTACGAAGAGGTGTGCAGCGGCCGCACCGGCCACGCGGAGGTGGTGCGCGTGGTGTTCGACCCCGCGAAGGTGAGCTTCGACGACCTGCTCAAGGTCTTCTGGGAGAGCCATGACCCCACCCAGGGTATGCGGCAAGGTCACGACGTAGGCACCCAGTACCGCTCGACCATCCTCACCACCACCCCGGAGCAGCTCGCCGCGGCCGAGGCGTCCCGCGACGCCTATCAGGTGCAGATGACCAACGCCGGCTACGGCGAGATCCACACCGCGATCGCGCCGCTGCGCGACTACTACTACGCGGAGGACTACCACCAGCAGTACCTCGTCACCCACCCCGGCGGCTACTGCCCGATCCACGCCACTGGCGTCACGTACGCCCCTTGACCCCGGCCCTCGACGCGCTGCAGGTAGTTGCGCCCCGGCGCCAGCTCCTCCAAGGTAGGGACACGATCACGGTGTCGAGCGACTCGGAGGTGAGCCTGCAATGAGTGACGTCACGACAGAGGAGCGACGCGACCAGCCCGAGCTGAAGCGGGTAATGGGACCGAAGCTCCTTCTGCTGTTCATCGTCGGGGACATCCTCGGAACAGGTGTCTACGCGCTCACCGGTGACGTCGCTGGCAAGGTAGGCGGTGCAGCGTGGGCGCCTTTCCTTGGAGCGTTCATCGTCGCCACGATCACGGCCTGCTCCTACCTCGAGCTGGTGACGAAGTACCCACAGGCGGCCGGTGCGGCCCTTTACACGCACAAGGCGTTCGGCGTGCACTTCTTCACCTTCGTCGTTGCGTTCGCAGTGATGTGCTCGGGCATCACCTCCGCCTCGACCGCCTCCGCCGCCTTCGCGAGCTTCGTGAACGACGGCTTCACGCTCGGCCTGGATGCCAATGGCGGCGGCACTCTCCTCATCGCGTTGGGTTTCATGGCCGTCATCGGCGTGGTCAACATTCGAGGGGTCGGCGAGAGCGTCAAAGCCAACGTCGTGCTCACGCTGGTCGAGCTCTCGGGACTCCTGATGGTGATCTTCATCGGGATCTATGCCATGACGCAGGGCAACGCGGACTTCACCGAGGTCACCGTCTTCCAGTCCGAGGAGGGCAAGAGCGCCTTCTTCGCCGTCACGGCCGCCACCACGTTGGCGTTCTTCGCGATGGTGGGGTTCGAGGACTCCGTCAACATGGCCGAGGAGACACAGGACCCGGCTCGGATCTTTCCCAAGATCATGCTTACGGGGCTCGGCATCACCGGGACGATCTATGTGCTCGTCTCGATCACCGCGGTGGCCTTGGTGCCGGTAGGAGACCTCACCAATGACGACCTTCCTGAAGCGCTCGTGCAGGTCGTCCAGGCGGGCGCGCCCGGGTTGCCGATGGACAGGCTCTTCCCGTTCATCGCCATGTTCGCCGTCGCCAACTCGGCGTTGATCAACATGCTGATGGCTAGTCGGCTGCTGTATGGCATGGCCCAGCAGGATGTCCTGCCCCGAGTCCTCGGGAGAGTCCATCCGGTACGCCGCACGCCCTACGTCTCGGTCGCCTTCACGACGCTCATCGCAATCGGACTGATCACCTATGTCGTACTGAAGCTCGACGAGGACGCGATCAGCCTGCTCGGAGGAACCACGTCACTGTTGCTGCTCTGCGTCTTCACAGTGGTCAACATCGCGGTGCTGGTGCTGCGCAGGGACCGCGTCGAAGGCCACCACTTCACCACCCCGACACCGCTTCCGATTCTCGGCGCACTGCTCTGCGCATTCATGACGGGGCCGTGGGCGCGCGACGAGGAGCAGATGAAGCAGTACGAGATCGCCGGTTGGCTGCTTGCGGTGGGAATTGTGTTGTGGTTGATGACCTGGCTGTTCAACCGCGGCGTCCGGGCGAAGAAGACCGGGTTCCGCAACGTCGAGGACCTCAACGGCTGACACCGGCACCACATTAGAGTCGGGTCATGGCCGCTCTCTCCGACTCTGCGCAGCGTGCCCTGCGACGCATCCTGCTGGAACGTCAGATTTCACACCGGGTGCCTGGCATCTACGGCGCTGTGGTGCGCGACGGCGAGCGGGTTTGGGACGAGGGAGTGGGGGCGGCAGACCTGGCAGACCTCGACCGGGCGCCGGATGCCGACACGCAGTTCCTGATCGCCTCCATCAGCAAGACGTTCACTGCGGCGCTCGTGATGGCGCTCCGAGACGAAGGCAAGCTCAGCCTCGATGACACGATCGAGATGACCATCTCGGACACGAAACACACAGGCATCACGATCCGGCAGATGCTGAGCCATGTGACCGGTATGCAGCGCGAACCCGTGGGTGACGTCTGGGACACCTTGACCTACCCCGACCGGCATCAGCTCGTCGATGGCTGGAACGAGGCCGAGAAGATCCTCAAGCCACACCACCGGTGGCACTACTCGAACCTCGTCTACTCCCTGCTGGGTGAGGTGGTGGCCCGGGTCGACGGGCGCGACTGGTACGACTGCCTCAAGGCGCGGGTGCTCGACCCGCTCGGCATGACTCGCACGACTCTCGGCTTGCAGCCTCCCCACGTAACCGGCTACTACGTGCCGCCGTACGCCGACGTACCGGTGCACGAACCGGTGCTGGACATCGCCGCGATGGCCCCGGCCGGCGGGCTGGCGTCGACGGCCTCCGACCTGGCCACCTGGGGAGCGTTTCTGGCGGCGCCCGTCGACGAGGTGCTGAGCCCCGACACCGTCGACGAGATGTGCCAGCCACAGATCATGGCCGACCTGGAGAAGTGGCAGCTTGCCTGGGGGCTGGGCTTGATGTTGTTTCGGGTCGGCGACCGGGTCCATGTCGGCCATACGGGGGGCATGCCCGGCCAGGTCACGGGTCTGTTTGTCCACCGCCCGAGCACGACAGTTGGAGTGGTGTTGATGAACGCGACCTCGGCACCGGACCCGGCCGTGGTTGCCGTCGAGCTCATCGACCATGTGCTCGACCACGAGCCCGCAGAGCCCGCGGTGTGGCGGCCGGGCACCGACGTGCCGGCGGAGTTGCGTGATCTGCTGGGCCGCTGGTTCAGTGAGGGTCAGCCGATCGCGTTCACCGTGCGCGGTGGCCGGCTCGAGGCCCGCGCTGAGGCGGCGCCGTCGCACAAGCCGCCGTCGGTGTTCGTCAAGGTTTCCGACGACCTGTACCGCACCGAGTCCGGCCGCGAGACCGGTGAGCTGCTCCGGATCACCCGCGACGACGCCGGCGACGTCGTGAAGATGAACTGGGCGACGTACCTCGTCACGCGGAAGCCCTACGCCTTCGGTGAGTGGCTCTGAGCTCCGCCCGCCCAGACCGACTTGTCAGGGTGGTTCGCGCTCAGAGTTGCCCAGCAGGTGCTGACAACTCGGTCAAGTGCGAAGCCGCGCCTCCCGCGCAGACTCACGTGACACGCACCGTTCTGTGCTGGTCACCGGCACTTGTTGTCGTTAGGTTGAGGCATGGCCGCAGTCCCCACCGACAGTCCGAGCTCGTCCACAGCCGAGCCACTGGTCGCCCTTGCGGGCGTCAGCAAGTGGTTCGGCGACTTGCACGTGCTGCAGGACATCAACCTCGACATCGCCCGCGGAGAGGTGGTCGTTGTCATCGGCCCCTCCGGCTCGGGCAAGTCGACGCTGTGCCGGGCCATCAATAGGCTCGAGCCGATCAACGATGGCGAGATCCGGCTCGACGGCCAACCACTTCCCGAGGAGGGCAAGGAGCTGGCCGAACTCAGGGCCGAGGTCGGCATGGTCTTTCAGTCGTTCAACCTCTTTGCCCACAAGACGGTCCTGGAGAACGTCACCCTCGGTCCGATGAAGGTGCGAGGACTCAACGGCTCGGAGGCGCGCGAGCAAGGACAACAGCTGCTCGACCGGGTCGGTGTCGGCGAACAGGCCAACAAGTACCCCGCCCAGCTGTCCGGCGGGCAGCAGCAGCGTGTCGCGATCGCCCGAGCCCTCGCCATGCAGCCCAAGGTGATGCTGTTCGACGAGCCCACTTCAGCGCTCGACCCCGAGATGATCAAAGAGGTGCTCGACGTTATGGTCGAGCTCGCCAAGGAGGGCATGACGATGGTGGTGGTGCCGCACGAGATGGGGTTCGCGCGCACCGCCGCCAACCGCGTGGTGTTCATG
>JACCVZ010000302.1 GCA_013697905.1 Nocardioidaceae bacterium | reverse complement strand
AGCCCGAACGTGACGGTTTCATCGGCGCTGCTGCCGTCCACGTCATCTTCGAGAATGACATGTACACGCTGAGCCATGCCGGATTCCTTTCTCAACTTCGAGGGATCGCCCACTTTAACAGCAAATGCATCGCTCGGCGACTCGGCTGAGAAAGATTTCCAGTGCTGATCTCGTTAGGACTCAGGCCGGACTGTCGGAAACAAAATTGACTCACGTATACCTACGCCGCAGAGGAGCATGACCAGCCGGTCTATTCCCATGCCCATCCCGCCTGCAGGAGGCATGCCGTACTCCAATGCACGCAGGAAACTTTCGTCCAGGTCCATTGCTTCGGTGTCTCCTAGAGCTGCCAACAATGATTGAGCCATCAACCGCTCACGCTGGACCACCGGGTCGTTCATCTCGGAATAGGCCGGCGAGAGCTCGACGCCGTTGATAATGAGATCAAAAGCCTCGCCCAGTCCGGGAATCCGACGGTGCACCTTGGCAAGAGGCTTGCTGGATTCGGGGTAGTCCCGGACAAAGGTGGGCGCGATTAGAGTGTGCTCCACTAGCTTCTCGTACAGCTCGACGATGATGTCGCCCGCTCCGCATTGGAGTGGCAGCTCGATGTGGCGCTTGCCCGCATACTCACGTAGCACCTCTGCCGGAGTCTGGACCGTCACGTGCTCGCCGATCGCGTCCGACACGAGGTCGAGAATCGAGGCGTGTCTCCATTGCCCTTCGAGGTCGATCTCCGAGCCGTCGCGGGCCGGCACGACAGTGGTCCCGAGTGCACGGGCGGCGTCGAGCACCAGCCGCTGCAGGAGCGTGGCCATCGTGTCGTAGTCGCCGTAGGCCTCGTACGCCTCGAGCATGGAGAACTCGACCGCGTGACTGGAGTCGATGCCCTCGTTGCGGAACGTCCGGCCGATCTCGTAGACCTTGTCGACGCCGCCGACCATCGCCTTCTTGAGGTCGAGCTCCAAGGCGATCCGCAGCAGCATGTCCAGGTCGAGGGCGTTGACGTGGGTGTGAAAGGGGCGGGCGCTGGCGCCGCCGTTGGTGGCCTGGAGGACCGGCGTCTCCACCTCGACGTAACCCAACCGGTCGAGCGTGGAGCGCAGCGCCTTGAGGACGGTCGCCTTGGCCCGCACCATCGAGCGTGGATGGTCGCGGACGATCATGTCGACGTAGCGCAACCGGACCCGACCCTCGTCGGAGAGCGGGTTGTGCTCGTTGGGCAGCGGCCGGAGTGCCTTGGCCGCCATCTGCCAGCTGACGACCTGCACCGAGAGCTCACCCCGGCGGCTGGTGACGACCTCTCCCTGCACCGCGAGGATGTCGCCGATGTCGACGAACGCCTTGAAGTCGGCGAGCGGCTTCTCGCCGACATCGGCAAGGGAGAACATCGCCTGCAGCTCGGTGCCGTCACCTTCGCGCAGCCGGGCGAAGCACAGCTTGCCGGTGTTGCGCAGGAAGATCACCCGACCGGTGACGGCGACGTGGTCGCCGGTCTGGTGGTCGGTGCCGAGCTCGTCGGCGTCGTACGCCGACACGACGTCGGCCAGCGTGTGGGTACGCGCGACGGCGACCGGGTAGGGGTCGATGCCGCGCTCGATCAGCGTCTGCCGCTTCTCCCGGCGTACCCGCATCTGTTCGGGCAGGTCCTCGGACTGTACCGGCTGAGGTGGGGTTGTGGGGGACTCGGACATGGGCCTGAGGCTAGTCCATCAGCCTCGACCGCCCGGGCGTGTTATCGGTGCTCCGAGGGCGGTCGGGCGGACTAGGAGAGGTTGCGTTCGAAGATGAGACGCAGGCCGGTCAGCGTCAGTGCCGGTTCGTGCCGGGTGAAGACCGAGCACTCCGACATGACCGGCAGGTTCACGTTGCCAGTGGCGATCACCTCGACGTCAGCCGCCTCGGCGTCGAGTTCGTCGACGATGCGGGTGACCAGTCCATCGACCTGGCCGGCGAAGCCGAATACCGCCCCCGACTGAAGCGCCTCGATCGTGTTCTTGGCGATCACCGAGCGCGGCCGCTCCGTCTGCACCTGCCGAAGCTGCGCAGCCCGCTCCCGCAGGGCGGCCACCGACGTCTCGACGCCCGGGGCGATCGCACCACCGACATAGCGCCCCGAGGCGTCCACGACGTCGAACGTCGTCGCCGTCTCGAAGTCGACCACGATGCACGGGCCGCCGACAAGGTCGAAAGCGGCGACCGCGTTCGCCACCCGGTCGGTGCCCACCTCGCGGGGGTTGTCCATCAGCACCGGCAGCCCACTCTTGACTCCCGGTCCCACGACCACGGTCGGCAGGTCACCGTAGGAATTCGTCAACATGGCCCTTAGCTCATGCAGCACGGTCGGGACCGTGGATGAGACACAGATGCCGTCGAGCGCCGCGTCCGAGCCGGCTGCCGGGACGAAGCCCCTGAGGAGCAGTTCCCACTCGTCCGAGGTCCGGCGTACGTCGGTCGACACCTGCCAGCTGTCGAGCAGCGCGTCGTCGCTGAAGACCCCGAACGTCGTGTGCGCGTTGCGCACGTCGACACACAAGAGCCTGGTCACCACACGTGCCTCGCGGTCACGGGCTGGTGGCGTTCGGGGACGGCCGGAACCCCGCGGGG
Source organism: Nocardioidaceae bacterium (assembly GCA_013697905.1). Lineage (GTDB taxonomy): Bacteria > Actinomycetota > Actinomycetes > Propionibacteriales > Nocardioidaceae > JACDHG01. The sequence continues at coordinate 3,441 of JACCVZ010000302.1, read as the reverse complement.
TCCGGCGGCGTCGGGACGGTCGAGGCGGAGGACCCGTTCGCGACGATCTTGTTGTCGGCATCGACGAACACAACTGACGGGGCGAACGAGGGAGCCTCGCCGTCGTCGAACTGTCCGTACGCGATGAGGATGACGATGTCAGCACGGTCCACAAGCCGGGCGGCCGCACCGTTGATGCCGATGACACCGCTGCCGCGGGGGCCGGCGACGGTGTAGGTTTCCAGACGCGCACCGCTGGTGACGTCGACGACGTGCACGAGCTCCCCCGGCAACAGGTCGGCGGCGTCGAGCAGATCCTCGTCGACTGTGATGGACCCGACATAGTCGACGTCGGCCTCCGTCACTGTGGCGCGATGGATCTTGGACTTCATCAGCGTGCGGATCATTGCGGCGTCCCTTCGTTGGTGCCGTGTCGGAGCAGCACCGGCAGGTTGTCGATCAGCCGGGTGGTGCCGGCCGTGGCAGCGACCAGCAGCCGGGCCTCGCCTGAGGCGGGGGGCTCGTCCAGGTCGACGCCGCGCAGCGCCAAGTAGTCGACGGCGAGGCTCGGCTCACCGGCGAGCACGTCGCGCGCAGCGCCCAGCACGCCGTCGACCCCAGCCGGTCCGGCCGCGGAGCCGGCACGCAGTGCCCGGCTCAGTGCCAGCGCAGCCCGTCGCTCCTCGGCGGACAGGTAGGCGTTGCGTGAGCTGAGGGCGAGCCCGTCGGCCTCACGTACGGTCTCGACCCCGACCACGTCCACCGGCATGCACAGGTCCGTGACCATGCGGCGGATGAGCACGAGCTGTTGGTAGTCCTTGTGACCAAACACCGCCACGTCGGGCCGGACTAACCCGAAAAGCTTGGCGACGACGGTGAGCACACCACCGAAGTGGCCAGGACGGCTGGTGCCGTCGAGGGTCTCGGCCAGCGGCCCTGGCTGCACCGTGACCTGCGGCCGCCCACCGGGGTACATGGTGTCGACCGTGGGAGCGAAGACCATGTCGACGCCGTTCGCGGCACACAGCTGGAGGTCGTCGTCGAACGTGCGTGGATAGCGGTCGAGGTCCTCGCCTGCCCCGAACTGCAAGGGGTTGACGAAGATCGACGCGACCAGCAGGTCGCCTCGGTCTCGCGCCTGGTCGAGGAGGGCGGCGTGGCCGGCATGCAGCGCGCCCATCGTCGGGACGAGAGCTGTCCGGGCGTTGGTACGACGACTGCCGCCGGAGCGCCCGAGGGCAGCGGCGAGGTCGTCAGCTGTCCTGGTGACCACCGGACCGCCGGTTGACGACACCGAACGCGACGGGGCGAGAGACGTCATCGGCCGGTTCAGCTGCCGAGGTCGACGAGCGCGTCGTTGAGCACCTCGACCAAAGCGGCGGCTCGACGCGGGTCGAGCCGCCCGTCGGCGACGGCATGGTTCGCGGTGGCTCGCGCCATCGCGACGTACGACTCGACCGTCGACGCGGCCAGGCGGGGACCGGTCAGGGTTGTCGCAGCCATCGTGCGGAGGTGGGCGCGGACGGTCTCGACATCGCCACGCACGATCGGGCCGGTGAGGGCGGCGTCGCCGTAGGTCAACGCGTTGTCGAGCGCCGCGGTGAGCAGCGGACGCAGCGTTCCGGCGGGGTCGGACGAGCCGGCTTCGCGAAGCATTTCCATCGACTGCGAGACGAGTGTGACCAAGTGGTTCGCGCCGTGCGCGAGCGCTGCGTGGTAGAGCGTGCGGTGTTCCTCGGCGACCCAGATGATGCCGCCGTGAAGGTCGCCGACGAGAGACTCGGCCAGTGCCCGCTCGCCGACGTCAGCCGAGACACCGTAGACGCAACCGTCGAGTCGGTCCAGGTCGACGTCGGTGCCGGTGAACGTCATGGCCGGGTGCAGGGCGATGCCAGCTGCACCGATGGCAACCGCTGGCGCGAGGACGTCGAGTCCGTGCCGTCCGCTCGTGTGGGCGACGAACTGCCCGGCTCGGATCGCACCGGACGCGACGAGCATACGGACGACATTGTCGAGACTGTCGTCGGGAACCGTCAGCAGGAGCAGGTCGCACGCCTTCGCGACGGCGGTCGGCTTGTCGACGGGTACGCCGGGAAGCAGGGTTTCGATGCGGGTCCGGGAGGCGGCCGATTCGCCGGCGACAGCGGCGATGGGATGACCTGCCTCGCGCAACGCAGCGGCGAGGACGGCCCCGACCCGGCCGGCGCCGATGACACCGACGGACAGGGGGGCGCCCAGCGGGGCGCCGTTCACAGGGCCTGCAGTCATGTGGTGCGCCTTTCCGTTCCAGTCCCGGTGCCGGGTACCAGACGTTGTGCGACCTGAGATCGGTGCTCGGAAGTCGAACGGACTGCCGATAATGACCATAACGCTTATGGATGCGGCCAGGATATCGTCCGCAGCCGTGCGACACGTCACACTCGACGCGCCGCTACCAGCGAAGCTGTGCACGATCCTGCCAACGCGTCAATCCGCAGCCGGCACGTGCAGCACCAGGCCGACCGGACGACGGAACGCGACTGAGACACCCGGCGGGATCGCCTCCGGCAAGACGATGTCGGGTTCGTGGGTGCGGAACCGACCGCGGCGGCTGATCTGCGCGACCTGGACATCCATGGCCACGTACCAGTCCGACGCCACCCCCGTCGAGGCGGACATCACTTCGTCGAGCGACACGCGAGCCGTGAAACCGCTGCCGTCGTAGCGCTGGTCGCCTCGGTTGACCCAGGCAGTGGCTTCCGGGTCGGTCCGCTGCTCGACACGCATCGACACGACACCACCACCGGGTGACTCCAGCCAAGCCGTGATCACGGTCTCGACGCCCTCGGTGGGTGCGCCGCGAATCAGCCCGAGGCCGGACACCTCCAACGTGGGACCGACCCAGTGCGCGGACTGCAGCCGTGCGTCGAACTCCAGCTCGTCCTCGCGGAGCCAGAAGACCTCTGGCGGTATGCCAGCGGACGCGTCACGAGCCAGAGGTAACTCTGCGACGACGTGGCCACCCTCGACCTGCAGCGGCAACGGCCCAGGGTGCTCCGCGACCCAGGCCAGCACCCTCTCAGCTTCCGCTCGACGCCCGCGCGTCACGAGCCAGCCGACGACTCGTTGCGGCACCCGCAGGTGCGACTCGTGTATCGGTGGCAGCCCTTGGAAGAGCTCGCGCACACCGGTGTGCAGCAGCTGCCAGTAGGCGTCGTCACATCCCCTGATCTCTCCGAAGTAGACCGGTAGATCGCCGGCCAGCCCGTTGCGCGCCCAGTAGTCCACCAACCGAGGCGACCCCAGCCGACGCACGACATCGGTCGCCATCTGCTTGGTGACCAGCCGGTCCTTCAGGTCGGCGATCTCGTGACGCCGCTGCGTGATCGAGCTGCCGTCGGAGCGGACCCGCCAGTTGTACACCGGGCGCACCACCACGTCGAAGGCCTCGGCCCGCAGGTATGCCTCGATCATCGTGCCCTG
>JACCVZ010000210.1 GCA_013697905.1 Nocardioidaceae bacterium | reverse complement strand
ACGTGCAGGCCGAGATAGCTGGCCTGCTCCTTGGACAGTTCGGTCAGCTGGACACCGAGTGCGGGCAGGTGCAGGCGGGCGACCTCCTCGTCGAGATGCTTGGGCAGCACGTAGACGCCGGTCGGGTACTCGTCGGGCTTGGTGTAGATCTCGATCTGAGCGAGCACCTGGTTGGTGAACGAGTTCGACATCACGAACGAGGGGTGGCCGGTGGCATTGCCGAGGTTCATCAACCTGCCCTCGCTGAGCACGATGATCGAGGTGCCGGCGGACCGCTCATCGGTGGCTGGGAAGGTCCACACGTCAACCTGCGGCTTGATGGTCTGGCGCGAGATGCCCGGGAAGGACTCCAGACCGCTCATGTCCAGCTCGTTGTCGAAGTGACCGATGTTGCCGAGAATTGCCTGGTGCTTGAGGCGTGCCATCTGCTCGACGGTCACGACGTGATAGCAGCCGGTGGCGGTGATCACGATGTCGGCCTGCTCGACGACCTCGTCGAGGGTGGCGACCTGGTAGCCGTCCATCGCCGCTTGCAGGGCGCAGATCGGGTCGATCTCGGTGACGATCACCCGCGCCCCCTGGCCACGCAGCGACTCCGCGCAGCCTTTGCCGACATCGCCGTATCCGCATACCACCGCGACCTTGCCGCCGATGAGGACGTCGGTTGCGCGGAAGATCGCGTCGATGAGCGAGTGGCGGCAACCGTACTTGTTGTCGAACTTGGACTTCGTGACGGAGTCGTTCACGTTGATCGCCGGGAACAGCAACGCACCGTCGCGCTGGCGCTCGTAGAGGCGATGGACGCCGGTCGTGGTCTCCTCGGTGACGCCCATGATGCCGTTGGCGATCGAGGTCCACTTGTTCGGGTCCTGCTCGAGCGTGCGCGTGATCACCTTGAGTACCTCGCGGAGCTCGAGGTTGTTGGTCGACTCGGGCGCCGGGACCGAGCCTTCCTTCTCGTACTCGACGCCGAGGTGGACGAGCATCGTCGCGTCGCCGCCGTCGTCCAGGATCATGTTGGGGCCAGTGGGGCCGTGGGCCCCGGGCCAGGTGAGAACCTGCTCCGTGCACGCCCAGTACTCCGGCAGCGACTCGCCCTTCCAAGCGAACACCGGGACGCCCCTCGGGGCGTCAAGTGTGCCGTCCTTCCCGACGACCACGGCGGCGGCGGCGTGGTCCTGGGTCGAGAAGATGTTGCAGCTGGCCCAGCGAACGTCGGCGCCGAGAGTGGTCAGGGTCTCAATCAGGACTGCGGTCTGCACGGTCATGTGCAGGGACCCTGCGATCCGTGCCCCGGCGAGTGGCTGGGCGGCGCCGAAGCGCTCGCGCATGGCCATGAGGCCGGGCATCTCGTGCTCGGCCAGCGCGATTTCGGCGCGGCCGTACTCGGCCAGCGACAGATCGGCAACCTTGAAGTCCATGCGGCATTCCTTCTACGACGGTGGTGGGCACCCCGACATGGGGCGCCTCCAGCATAAGCGGCGCCCTCTCTTCCCTGTGCACCCGCCCGTAGGCGACACGTCCAGTCGCGAGGCGGTTCAGCGTGCGGTGACCTCGGACTCGCGCCAGATGTCGGGCTCGATGAAGATGTAGGTCGCTTCGGGCACGGCGGCTCGGATGCGTTCCTCCGCGCCGTTGATCGCGTCCGCGATCGCCTGCGCGCTCTGCGTCGGCGCCACGGAGATCTTGCAGGCGACCAGGATCTCCTCCGGACCGGTGTGCAAGGTGCGCATGCTGAGGATTTCCAGCACCTCCTCGCCGGCGAGGATGCCTTCCTCGATCTTGTCGCGATGCTCAGGGCTGGCCGACTCTCCTAGGAGCAGGCTCTTGGTCTCGACCGCGAGGGTGACCGCGACCGCGACGAGCAGAAAACCGATGGCGGTGGTGCCCGCCACGTCCCAGTAGCCGTTCTCGGTCACCAGGGTGAGGCTGACGCCGGCGAGCGCGAAGACCAGACCGACGAGCGCTGCAAAGTCCTCCAGCAAGATGACGGGGAGCTCCGGGGCCTTGGCGCGCCTGATGAACGAGGCCCACCCGACCTTGCCACGGGTCCGGTTGGACTCGACGATGGCAGTCCGGAACGAGAAAGCCTCCATCACAATGGCCCCCGCCAGCACGACGATGGCCACCCACCAGTAGTCGCCTTCGAGCAGCTTGTTCTCCTTGCCGGCGTGCACCTCTTCGTACTTGTGGAACGCCTCGTAGAGCGCGAACAGTCCTCCGACGCTGAAGAGAACGATCGCGACGATGAAGGCGTAGATGTAGCGCTCGCGGCCGAACCCGAAAGGGTGGTTCGTGGTGGGTGTGCGTTGGGCGCGTTTGCCGCCGAGCAGCAACAGCCCTTGGTTACCCGCGTCGGCGACCGAGTGGATCGATTCGGCGAGCATCGAAGACGCGCCGGTCAACAGCCAGGCGATGAACTTTGTGATCGCGATACCGGTGTTTGCCAGCAGGGCAGCGATGACCGCCTTGGTACCGCCATCAGCGCTCACGGTGAGCCTCTCCTCGTCATGTCTTCGCTTCGGGCGTCGTCATAGGTCGCTGTGTCAGCCGGCCCGGCCGAGTCCGATGCCCAGGTAGACCGCAGCATAGGTGCCGGTGGTGAGGAGCGCGGCATAGCGCGCCATCTCCGGACCCTCCCGGGCGTCGATCGTCTGGGTCCGGACTCCGTGCGACTCCGCCACGGCGCGAAGGTGTCCCCGCTGGTCCCGCACCGACGGCTCTTCGGCACCGTCGTCGAGCACCAGCAGGCCCGGCCGCGCGTCCGCGCCCCGCTCGTCGAAGGGGTCGGCGAACAGGTCCCGGGGCACGGTGGCCTCCAGCACCGGTAGCAAATGGCCGGAGTCCGCAGCCAGAGCGGGCCGTCCCGTCGTACGCCGGATCGCCTCGGCCACCCGGCGGGCTGCCCTGGCGGCGAGCACAGACCCACCCCAGACCAATGGGGCGGACTCGGCCAAGAACAAGGACAGATCCTTGGCCGGGTTCGTCGAGATGTCACGGTGCGGTGAGCATGCCACCGCCACCTGGTCGAGCACTCCGGCAACTCGCTCGGCGTCGAGCTCGGGACCAACGCCGATCCGCTGCATTGCCTGAAGCATGACGACCGCCACTGCAAGGGTGTCGTCGGTCTGTGTTGGCAACAGCTGGCTGTGCCGGCCCTGGGCGTGCTCGGCCATGACGGAGTGCGGCGGGCAGGCGGTGACGAGGGAACAACCGCGACGGACTGCCTCACGGACCGCGGACGCGGTGTCTGCGTCGCCGCCGGCGGGGGCCAGCACGACCACCAGGTCGAGCGCTCCCGCCCAGCCCGGGAGTCCAGGGCCGGGCCAGGCGACGAACGGCACTGGGCACACCGGTTCGAGCACGGCCCGCAACAGTCGGGCGTCGGCGCCGGCTGCGACGATGGCGCGCGGGGAGATGTCGTCCTCCAGGTCGTCGAGTGACTCAGCGGCACCGCCGGCCTCGAGTCGAACCCGGGCGCCGGCCCCGGCGAGCCACCGCAACGGCGCATCGGCCGCGGCGAGGACGTCCTCGTCGTCGAGCCGGGTGTCGTCGAAGACCTCAGCCATGGCCGTGCGTGCTCACGCGTCGTCCGGCGGCGCCGGGGGGGCACCCTCCGGGCGGCGTGCCTCGTCCACGAGCATCACCGGGATGTCGTCGCGGACGGGGTAGGCCAAACCGCAGCCGTTGCAGATGAGCTCGTCGCTGTCGTGGTCGACGGTCAGTGTCCCCTTGCAGTCGGGGCACACCAACACGTCGAGCAGCACCGGGTCCAGCTTCACGTCTTTCTCCTTTGTCGACGCCGTTTCCTGTCATGTCCTGTGCCGACCCGAGGATCAGCCCCTCCTCACCTCGACGCCGGACACTGGCCGCACCCTCTGTACGACCGCCAGCAGCTCGTCTCGGACCTCTCGCATGGTGGCGTCGGTGTCGCCCTCGACGTTGACGCGCAGTACCGGCTCGGTGTTGGACGGGCGGACGTTGAACCACCAGTCCGCTCCGGTCACGGTCAGCCCGTCGAGGTGGTCGAGCCGCACTCCTGGTCGGTCACCGTACTCGGCTGTCACCGCGTCTTCCACGACGCCGGCATCCGCGACGGTCGCGTTGATCTCGCCCGAGGCGGCGTACGGTGCGAAGTCGGCCACCAAGGCTGAGACGGTCGCGTCGCCCTCGGCCAGCGCAGCAAGCAGATGCAGCGCCGCCAGCATGCCGGAGTCGGCGTACCAGAAGTCGCGGAAGTAGAAGTGTCCGGAGTGTTCACCGCCGAACGCCGCCTGGTGCTCGGCCATGGTGGCCTTGATCAGCGAGTGTCCCACGCGGGTACGGATGGGCGTGCCACCGTGTCGGGCCACGATCTCGGGTACGGCGCGGCTGGTGATCAGGTTGTGGATGATCGTTGCCCCAGGCTCGGCGGTCAGTGTGCGAACCGCGATGAGCGCGGTCAGCGCAGACGGAGAAACGGGCTCCCCTTGCTCGTCGACGACGAAACAGCGGTCCGCGTCGCCGTCGAACGCAAGACCGACATCGCTGCCGGAGTCGACGACGGCGGCCCGGAGGTCGCAGAGGTTGGCGGGGTCGAGCGGGTTGGCGTCGTGGTGGGGAAACGTGCCGTCGAGCTCGAAATACAAGGGCACAAGCTCGACGTCGATCGTGCCGAACACCTGCGGGACGGTAAGGCCAGCCATCCCGTTTGCTGCGTCGACGGCCACCTTCAGCCGCCTCCCGGCGACCGGCACCAACTCGGTCAGGTATGCGGCGTAGTCAGCCAGCAGGTCCCGTCGCTCGATGCCTCCTCGGGGACCGGCGTCGAAATGCCCGGTCGTCGCCAACATCGCTGACGCGCGATCCCGGATGGCGTTGAGGCCGGTCCCGGCGGACATCGCCACTGCTGCGGCCCGGCACAGCTTGATGCCGTTGTAGGCCGCCGGGTTGTGGGACGCCGTGAAGATTGCGCCGGGCAGGTCGAGGTGGCCCGAGGCAAAGTAGAGCTCGTCGGTGGAGGCGAGGCCGATCGTCACCACGTCCACGCCCTGGTCCTGGACGCCGGCGGCAAACGCGGACGCCAGGCCGGGGGACGTTGCGCGCATGTCGTGCCCGACGAGGACCGTCGAGACGTTCGAGCGTCCACCAAGCTCGGCGACGAAAGAACTGCCGATCGCGTGCGCCGTCTCCTCGTCGAGCTGCGACGGCACCAGACCCCGCACGTCGTAGGCCTTGAAGATCGCACCGAGGTCAGCCACCCGAGCATCCTCGCATCAGGGGTCGACCTCGTCGGGCTCACACCCGAGCAGCTGGGCCACGTGCTCGACCAGCACTTCGTTGACGAGCGTCGCGCGCTCAAGTCTGGTCGTCGCGCGCAGCTCGACCGGCCGGCGGAACACCACGATGCGTGCCGGGGTCTGCGGAGTGCGGCGGACCAGGGAGCCGAGCGGCACCGGCTCGTCGGTCCAGGTGTCGGGGAGTTGTGGCACGTCTTCGGTTCCGAACTCGACGTCGTGCAGCTCGCTGCGCCAGCGCGCGGCCAGCCGGTCGACGAGTGAAACCACCAAGGAGTCGAACTCCTCGCGCCGGTCCACGCTCACGCTCGGTGCGCCGGGGCTCAGTGGTCCGGGCAGGGCGAGCGGTCCGCGAGTGCCCCGGCCACGACGGTCACGGCCAGATCCGCGTCGTATACGCACGACGGGGAGGGCGAGCGGGTCGGTACGACGACGGGCCACGCGTCTCATCGTAGTGCCGGCTTCGTGACCCCCGTGCCCCCGACGGAGGAGACACGAGGCGGGGGGTCCCTCCAATACCGTGACCAGCCGGGCGCCGCGGGTAGCGTCATCGACGTGAGTCCTCGCCGCGCCTGTTCCCGCAGCACGTGCGGTCGTTTCGCCACCGCGACGTTGACCTACGTGTACGCCGACCAGACGGCCGTGCTGGGGCCCCTCTCGACGTACGCCGAGCCACATGCCTACGACCTGTGCGACTTCCATGCCGACCGGCTCAGCGTCCCGCGCGGCTGGGAGGTCATCCGGCTCAGCAGGGCGGCCGACGACCCGGGACCGACCGAGGACGACCTGCTCGCCCTCGCTGACGCGGTTCGTGAGGCTGGCCGTCCCAAGCTGGTCGCGGAACCCCTCGGCCAGGCCGTCGAGGCCGGTCGCCGTGGACACCTGCGGGTGCTGCGCTCCACCGACGCCTGAGCCACCAGCCGCCGCCCTACGGCCCAGGGGCAGGTGCGACCGCCGGACGTCGCAGGCTCCACAACGCCGAGGCCACCGGGACCGATGCGACGCCGTCCCGGCCGGTGTACGTCGCCACGACGTGCACCGCGTCGGCAGCGTCGGCCGACACCACGAGGTAGGCGGGCTCGGCCGCGCCGTCCATGACCCGACAGGTCGTCGAGCCGCCCCGGACCAGCAGCTTGTCCCTGCCGAGCGATGCACCTTCTGCACCTACGCGCTCGATCGCGACGCGTCCGGTGCCTCGCTCCGCGGTGTTCGCGCACAAGGTGAGGGC
>JACCVZ010000197.1 GCA_013697905.1 Nocardioidaceae bacterium | reverse complement strand
TCTCGAGCAAGGAGCATCTGATGGCATCGCGTCTCAACCCCTACATCGGCTTCGCCGGCACCGCTCGGCAAGCTATGGAGTTCTACGAGAGCGTCTTCGGCGGCACCTTGACGCTGAACACTTTTGCTGAGTTCGGCACGCCGGACTCACCGGACGCCGACAAGATCATGCACGGCATGCTCGAGACCGACAACGGGTTCACGCTCATGGGCGCCGACACCCCCGCGGGCATGGAGCACAATGCTGGCGACAACATCGCGGTAAGCCTGAGCGGGGACGACGCTGACGAACTGCGTGGCTACTGGGAGAAGTTGTCCGACGGCGGCACCGTGTCGCTGCCTCTGGAGAAGCAGATGTGGGGCGACGAATTCGGCATGTGCGTAGACCAGTTCGGCATCCCTTGGATGGTCAACATCTCCCAACCGCAAGCCTAGATCGTCCGAGTGAGGTTCACCGCGTTGCCATCCGGGTCCTTGATGTGGGCGACCCGGTGTCCCCATGGCATGTCGTTGGCTGGACCGAGCACCTTTCCCCCGGCGGCCGCAACGCGTTCGAGCAGGGCGTCTACGTTCTCCACGTTGACGCTCAGAAGCATCCGCTGAGCGGGGCCAGAGGTGACAGCGCTGTCGGCAACCAAGCCGAGCTCGGCGTTTGCCTAGCTTCAGTCCGACGTAGAACGTCGGCTCTTCAGGTGGCACGCTAAGGAACTCCACAGCCGCGAACATGTCCTGTAGAACCGCAGCAAGCGGTCCAGGTCAGCGGTCATCACGACTGGCCGGATCGTCGCAGTCACGAGTCAGCCGAAGAGCTCGTCGAGATAGGACCTGGCCTCCTTCGCCGGAGCGAGGTCCGGCGGCGGCGTCATCCCCGGCTTGATGCGTGGGATCGGCTGGGTGCGCGGCCCTTGTGAGAGGTGCCAGTCGTTTTCCTGCTCGATGAGCAGACCGAGGTCGGCACGGGACAAGAAGATGGCCTCGCACGACGTGCACTGCGCCACCGTCGCGCCTCCGCGCAGGCGCGGGGTCATGTCCGAGCTGCACTGAGGGCACGTCATGGGATCCATGGACGCTACGTTATCCGGTCGCCTCCATCGGCATACGCCAGTTCCTTTACCATGAACGGGCTGTGGATCGTGACGACGGTCCACAGCCGACGTGCGGCAGGGTCGGCCCATGACGACTCCTCGCAATCATCCGCGGCTCGACGACCCACGTCAGGCCGCCGAGCATTTCGGTCACGTGTGCAACCCACACAACTTCGGCGAGTACACGCTGATGGTCGCCTGGTGCGACCGTGAAGGTACGCCGCTGCACCACCAAGAGATCGTCGACTGCGACCCCGACGCCGGACCCAGCGACTGCACCACGGTGCTGACCAACCTGGTGGCGATGGCCGACGACGCTGACCGCTGCGTTCCAGCCGGTCTGGCGTTGGCGCTGACCCGCCCCGGCGGTGAGCACATCCAACCGCTGGACCGCACGTGGTTCCGCGCGTTCCGCCGGACATGCCACACGCAGGGCCTCACCCCGTTCGGGGTCTACCTGGTGGGACCGTATGGCGTGCGTCCGGTCCACATCGACGACGCCGCCTGACAGGGGCGGGGGCCTGGGCGCCCTCGCACGGACCGACTCCTGGCGCGTCACCAGGTCCCTTACTGTCGTGCTGTGAGTGGCGTGCGGCGTGCAGCGGACTACGCGTACTTCGACAATGCCGGCCTGCCGCTGGCCTTCGCCCACCGCGGTGGTGCCCTCTCCGAGGGCGGGCGCCGGTTCGAGAACACCATGGCGGCGTTCGAAGCCGCCGTGGGCCTCGGCTACCGCTACCTCGAGACCGACGCCCACCTGACCCGCGACGGCGTGCTACTCGCGTTCCACGACCGCACCCTCGACCGGACGACCAACCACGCCGGCGTGGTGGCCCAGATGGCGTACGACGAGCTGCGACCGGCCCGGATCGGGGGTGAGCACCCGATCCCGCTGTTGCACGAGCTGCTGTCGACCTGGCCAGACATACGCCTGAACATCGACGCCAAGTCCGCCGCCGCCGTCCGCCCGCTGGCGAAGCTCATCGCCGAGCACGAGGCGTGGGATCGCGTCTGTGTGGCGTCGTTCTCTGCTCGCCGATTGCACCAACTGCGGCGTGAGCTCGGGCCCCGGGTGGCGTCGTCGTACGGTCGTCTCGAGGTCGGTGTCCTCAGGTTCATGCCGACCGCGTCGCTGCGTCGCCTGGTCCTCGGCAGAGGCGCCGTGGCGGCTCAGGTGCCGGCAGCGTTCCTGCCCCTGCAGCGGCGCGCCGCGACGCAGCGGAACCTTACGACGCCGGAGCCCGATCCACTCCGCAGGCGACGAGAGCCGATGACCGTGGAGGTCGTGACGGCGGACTTCGTCGCCCGGGCGCACGCTTTGGGCAAGCAGGTGCACGTGTGGACGGTCGACCTGCCCGAGGAGATCAACCGGCTGCTCGACTTGGGCGTCGATGGCATCATGACGGATCGGATCGACGTGCTCCGCGAGGTCTACCTGTCCCGCGGCATCTGGAGGGACTGACTGATGACGAGCCAGCCCATCGCCGACCTCTCTGCGTTTGAACGGGGCAAGGAGCAACGGGCCTGGTACTTCTACGACTGGGCCAACTCGGCGTACGTCACCTCGGTGGCGACCGTGCTGTTCGCGCCCTACCTGACATCGGTGGCCGAGACGGCCGCGTGCGGCACTGGGGTCAGCGAAGCAGACCCTTGCTCGAGCGACCTCGACCTGCTCGGCGTTGCGGTATCTCCGGGTTCCCTGGTGTTCTACGTCGTCACGTTCGCCACCGTGTTCTCCGCGCTGGTGCTGCCGGTGGTGGGAGCGGTCGCGGACCGATCCTCGCGCAAGAAGCACATCATGGCTGGCTTCGCGTGGGCAGGAAGCGCTTGCGCGGCCAGCATGGTCTTCGTGCAAGGGGGCAACTGGCAGCTCGGCGCGTTGCTGCTGGTCGGCGCCAACCTCAGCCTTGGCTCCAGCCTGGTTGTCTACAACGCGATCATGATCGAGATTTCGCATCCCGACGAGCGCGACCGGGTCTCGTCACGCGGGTGGGCGCTGGGGTACCTCGGCGGCGGCCTGCTTCTCGCCCTCAACCTCGCTCTGGTGACGCTGCACGAGCGGGTGGGCGTCGGCGAGGGTACCGCCGTCCGCATCTGTCTGCTCACGGCCGGAGTCTGGTGGGCCGGCTTCACGCTCATCCCGTTCCTCGGCCTGAGGAACCGTCCGGCGACCGGCGTCGTTGCCGGGACCGGTGGTGCCGTCCGGCAGAGCTTCGGGCAGCTCTGGACGACCCTTCGGCACATGCGGACCTACCCGATGACGTTGCTGTTCCTCGTCGCGTACCTGTTCTACAACGACGGCATCCAGACGGTGATCCTGTCCGCGTCGACGTACGGCGACAAGGAGCTCGGCTTCGAGACACCAGTCCTCATCGCGACGATCCTGCTTGTGCAGTTCGTGGCCTTCGGCGGGGCCCTGCTGTTCGGGAAGATCGCCACCAGCCTCGGCAGCCAGAAGACGATCCTGGGTGGACTGCTCGTCTGGATGCTCGTGGTCCTTGTCGCCTACTTCCTGCCCGACGAGGCTCTGGTGCCGTTTCTCGGGATGGGTGTACTGATCGGTCTCGTCCTAGGCGGCACGCAGGCCCTGTCACGGTCGTTCTTCAGCCAGCTGATCCCCCGCGGTCGCGAGGCCGAGTACTTCAGCCTGTATGAGGCATGTGAACGCGGAACGAGCTGGTTGGGAACGCTGGTTTTCGGGCTCGTCTACCAGCTCACGGAGTCCTACCGCCCGGCCATCTTCGCGTTGATCGCCTTTTTCGCCGTGGGTATGGTGCTGCTTGCGCGCGTCGACGCCCGTCGAGGGATCGCCGAAGCGGGAAACCTCCCTCCAGTCGTCGTTTGACCTGCTCACACGCGGAACAGGCCGCTCTGGCGCCCGGATATCTCAGCCGAATCTCAGGCTGCTTGGGAATCATGGTGCCCTGACGCACGTTGGCAACCATGACGGCGCCTGACGCGTCACAAATTGGACACGGGCGTCCACGACGACACGAGGGAGTGTAGTCGAGCCTGATGGACCACCCACCCAACGATCGGGGAGACCAAGCACATGTCTGAGAGAGCAACCCTTCGAGGATCTCGGCTCGGCGGCACCAGCTTCGAGGACGAGAACGGCATCGAGTTTGCACCGCGCCAAAACGTCACCTACGACTGCCTCAACGGTCATGAGTTCGAGATCCCCATGTCGTCGGAGGCTGAGGTCCCCTTCACGTGGGAGTGCCCGCGCTGCGGCGCCGACTCGCGCCAACGCGACGGATCCGAGCCGGAGGCCAAGCTCGAGAAGCCAGCCCGCACCCACTGGGACATGCTGCTCGAGCGTCGCTCCATCACCGAGCTCGAGGACATCTTGTCGGAGCGGCTCGAGCTCCTGCGCGGCGGTGAGATCGGTCCGGCCCACCTGCACAGACGCGGTCGGTCTGGCTCGAAGTCGAAGAAGTCAGCCTGATCGACAACTCCACCTCATCTGATGACTAAGGCGCCGCCCGCATAGGTCGGCGCCTTAGTCAGCCCGTCGCGGGGCCTATGGTCGGTCCCATGGTCGACGACGCCTTCGAGCATCCGCGGCTTGTCGCCATTTATGATGCGCTCGATCCCGACCGTAGCGACCTCGAGGTGTACGTCGACATCGTTCGGGAGCTCGGCGCCGAGCTGGTATTGGATGTCGGATGCGGGACGGGGACGTTCGCGCTGCTTCTCGCCGATCGTGGGCTCGACGTGATCGGTGTCGATCCGGCGGCCGGATCGCTTGACGTTGCGCGGGCCAAGCCAGGCGCCGAACGAGTGCACTGGATCCATGGGGACGCGACATCCCTGCCGCCGATGCACGTCGACCTTGCAACGATGACAGGGAATGTCGCCCAAGCGATAGCTGGCAGATCCGACTGGACCCAGACCTTGGGCGGCGTGTGCTCCGCGTTGCGGCCGGGTGGGCACCTCGTATTCGAGACGCGTGACCCGGCATACCGAGCTTGGCGTGACTGGAACCGCTCGGCGTCGCACCACGTCACGGACGTCCAAGGAGTCGGCACGGTCGAGAGCTGGGTTGAGCTAACGGACATCAGCGGACCCTTAGTGAGCTTCCGATCGACATGGGTGTTCGGCTCGGATGGGCGCGTGCTGACCTCGGACTCGACTCTGCGCTTCCGCGACCGGGCCGAGGTCGAGGCCGCCCTCAGCGGGCACGGTTTCGTCGTGGATGAAGTGCGGGACGCACCCGACCGCCCCGGCCGAGAGCTCGTGTTCTTCGCACACCGTCCAGACTGAGCAGACTGGATTTTAGACCCTGGTGGTCCGCTCAGCCCAGATCTGCGCTCGACAGGTCATCGGCTTCGTCGAAGTCGCCGACGAACGCGTCCGGGGCACGCATCCGCCACGCATCGGTCACGAGCTCTCGCAGGCGCTCGACGTCCACCTCCGCCAGCCGCAGCATGACCAGCGGCCAGCCGTCGTAGCCGCGGGTCGTGAAGAAGACCTTGGGCTCGCCGAGCAGGAGAGCCTGCTTCTCGGCCTCGTCACCGACGTAGAGCACTGCGATGTCGGTCCGAATGAGTCGGGGCTTGCCCGGTCTGCGCTCGGGGTAGGACCAGACAAACCCCTTGCCGGCCACCCGAAAGTCGAAGCCGTCGCTCTCGTTTTCGGCCACGTGAAGCAAGGCCAGCGCGAGGCGGCGTACGTCGCCGGCGTCAGCCATCGAGGTTCAGCCTGTATCGCGTCACCCGCATCGGCTCCCCACCTCTCACGGTTCCCAAGGACGCGGCTCCACCGGTGTGCTCGGCGGGGGCATCAGCCCCAGTTGCCACCAGCCGACGTCGTGCCAGCTGCCGTGCTTGAAGCCGACCTGCCGGAAGGCGCCGACCGGGACGAAACCCAAGGCCTCATGGATGCCGACGCTGGCGTCGTTAGGCAAGGCGATGCCAGCGAACATTGTGACGTACCCGAGGCCCCTCAGCTCGACGAAGAGTTGCTGATAGAGCCGCCGACCAGTCCCTCGGCGCCGTTCCTGTTCGGGCAAGTAGAGAGAGCAGTCGACCGACCAACGGTAGGCGCGGCGGGTCCGGTGGGTCGAGGCATAGACGTAGCCCACGACCGCCTCGGCTCGAGTCGCGACCAGCCAGGGCAAGCGTGGCTGGGACAACATGCGGCGCACGATCTCGTCGACCTCCGGCGGAGTCTCTTCGAACGAGACCGCCGAACTGGCTACCACCGGGGTGTAGATGGATTGGATCGCCTGGGCATCGGCGCGGGTCGCCGGTCGCACGTCAACACGGTCATCTGGACGCTGCACTGGATTACCCTGCGCCGTCCTAGCGCCCGGACGGCGGCTCGTCGCCCGGCCGGTGGATCTGGTGCACGTCTCCACGGCGAGGTGAGTACCCGCGGCCGCGAGTCATCCGGGTGCCGGCCCGGCGCGCAACAAGTCCGGCGAGCAATCGCCGGGCGAGTGGCCGCGTGAAGGGGAGCACGAAGAAGAAGCCGAACACGTCGCTGACGAATCCGGGAGTCAGCAACAGGGTGCCGCCGACCAGCACGAGGGCGGCGTCGGAAAGCTCCCGCGTCGGCAGGTGGCCGGTGGTGACTGCCGTGCGGAGCGACTCCCAGGCGCGACGACCTTCGCGCTTGACCAACCACCCCCCAAGCAGGGACTCGACGATCAGCAGCACCAGGGTGGGGATGGCGCCGATCTGCTGGCCCACCTGGATGATGATGTAGATCTCAACGATTGGCAGGCCGACGAAGAGGGCGAACAAGATCAGCGGCACGTCAACTGCTCCGTACGCTGCTGCGGCCGCGAGCCGTCAGTGCGCGGATCTGGTCAGCACGATGCTGCAGACCCCACTGAGACACCCGGATAAGGGCCTCGCGCACGATGGAGTTATTCATCTTCGACTCGCCGTAGACCCGCTCGACGAACGTGATCGGCACCTCGACCACCCGGTAGCCGCCCTCGCTGGCGCGACGGGCCAGGTCGACTTGGAAGCAGTAGCCCTCTGACCGGACCGAGGACAAGTCGATACCCTCGAGGGTCTCTCGCCGGAAGACCCGGAAACCTCCGGTCGGGTCGTGCACGCGCAAGCCCAACACCAGCCGCGCGTAGGCGTTACCGCCTCGGGAGAGCAGCTCGCGTCGTCGGGGCCAGTTGACCACGCGACCGCCGGGGACCCAGCGCGCGCCCAGTACCAGGTCGGCCTCGTCGACGGCATCGAGGAGGCGTGGCAGCTGCTCGGGGAGGTGGGAGCCATCGGCGTCCATCTCGACCACCAGGTCGTAGTCCCGCTCAAGGGCCCAGGAGAACCCGGCGAGGTAGGCTGCGCCCAGCCCGGCCTTGTGCGAGCGGTGCAGCACGTGCACGTGCGGATCGTGGTCGGCGACCTTGTCCGCGATTGCGCCCGTACCGTCGGGAGACCCGTCGTCGACGACCAGCACATCGACCTGAGGCACCGACGCACGCACGCGGTCGATCACAAGTTCGATGTTCTCGGCCTCGTCGTAGGTAGGGATCACCACGAGGGCCCGTTCGTTCTTCACCGGTCCATCGTGCCAGTGCGATGGCGGCGTTCCAACACGCAGGCGACCAGGAGCGCTGCCGTGGCGAGCACGGTGAGCAGCTGCAGCCACCAGCCGATCCGTACGCCGAGGGTGATGCCGTCACCCAGCGGCACACTGTGCTCGAGCACCGCGCGGGTCCGCTGTTGGCTCCGCTCGACGATCAGGCCAGCTGGCGAGATGATCCCGCTGATACCGTTCGTCGCCGCGACAACCACGGTTCGGCCGGTTTCGATTGCCCGGTAGCGCGAGATCGCGAACTGCTGCTCGAGCTGCCCGGTGCCGGTGTAGGTCGCGTTGTTGGTCTGTACGACGAGCAGCTGCCCGCCACCGTTGACGACGTCGCGCACCAGGCCGTCGTATGCCACCTCGAAGCAGATGACGTCCCCGATGGTGGTCGGCCCGAGCTGGAGCACCCCCGCCTTGTCGCCGCGGGCGAAGTCGCGCGGGATCTGTTCCAGCCGCGAGATGAACCTGGTGAGCAGGCCGCGGAACGGGATGTACTCGCCGAACGGCACCGGGTGTCTCTTGATGTACTGCTCCCCCGGGCCGGTCTTCGGATCCCACACGATGCCCATGTTCTGCACCTGGGTGTCCGTCGGGCCGTCGACCACAGCACCGACCAGCGTCGGCACACCGATCGCACGCACAGCTTGGTCGATCTCGTCGTATGCGGACCGGTCGGCGTACGGGTCGATGTCGGTGGAGTTCTCCGGCCAGATGACGATGTCGGGTGCCGCGCGATCCCCCGCCGACACCTGGTCGGCGAAACGGCGAGTGGTGGCCGCGTGGTTGTCGAGCACCTTGCGGCGCTCGGCGAAGGGGTCCATCCCCTCCCCCGGCACGTCGCCTTGGATCGTGGCCACCGTCACCGTCTCGCCGCCACCAGCGACGCCGACAGGGAGGACGGCACTGACGGCTACCAACCCGACCGCGGCCAGCCCGGTAGCCACCCCCGTTCGGCCGAGGTCACGTCGCTCGGCCAAGTCGACGACAGCTGTGACGGTGCCGACGACCACGAGCGAGACGAGCACGGTCCCTCCCAGCCGGCCATAGCGAACGACGGTCGAGTCGATGAGCCCGAAGGCCAGGTTCCCCCACGGAAAGCCACCGAAAGGGACGACGCCGCGCAGCACCTCGAAGCCCGCCCACGTGACGGCGTAGATCAGCGGCCAGCCCGGTCGGTGCGCCGACAACCGCCACAGCACCGTCATGGCGCCGAAGAACACCGCTTCGAGCAGACTGAGCGCGAACCAGGCGTCAATACCGATGATGGTGAGCCAGCGCAGCAGCGGCACCATGAAGCCCAGACCGAAGAGCAGCCCTGAGGCGAAGCCACCGCTCGCATGGCGCACCACGACGACCAGGCCCGCCAGGCCGACGGGCATCAACCACGGCAGGTCGTAGGGCGGGAAGGCCAGACTGACGCACAGGCCACAAAGCAGCGCACCACCCAGCCGCAAAACGGCGTCGGGTGAGGGGCGCCGGGGCATGCGGCGAATCTACTGGACCGCCGCTCCAGAACCCCGCCTCGAACATCAAAGACGGGTAGAGCCCGATCTCCTTCGGACCGGACCTTGTGCCGCTGGATGTCAGCACAGAAGTCCGTTGTCTACTGGAGGTCGGGCCCCTTCCGGGTCCATCAGTCCCGCTGTTCGTGCGGCTGGCGCGCGCCACGGTGCGCTGAGCTTGGATGGAACTAGTTGCCGTGGACACGAGACATCGCGAACGACGGGGCCTTGTTTCGGTGGACAGGAAGCCAGGATGGCAATGCAGCTGTGTCGCTGTCAACGACCGGCTGACCTGGGACGACGGACCGTTTACGCTGGTCAGCCCCCTGTCGTTTGTCTTGCGTTCATCGTGGATTTCCTGTGATACCACGGTGCGTGTCCGGCGTGTCACGCAAACACGCCGGGTGCGCCTTTCAGGATGTGGACACCGAAGGGACGACCACAGTCCCGGTTGCGGTCGTCGCCACCAGCGGCTCGACCAGCACCTCTGCCGCTGATGCACCGAGGTCTGGGCGGCCGCGACAGACGATCCTGACCAC
>JACCVZ010000192.1 GCA_013697905.1 Nocardioidaceae bacterium | reverse complement strand
GAGGGCGTAGCCGCTGTCGTCACCAGGCTGAGTCAAAATCTTCAGTCTCGCCCGCCCAGATGTGCCGAGCGGCGCCCCGTCCGACGAACCCTGCCTGACGACCGTGGGTTGTCTCGTCACGTCGATCTTCATTGGATGACCGCTGTTCCCTCTCAAGTCGACCTAATAGCCCTTACCGATCGCGGTTTTGCGTGGTGGGGCGGGCGGGGCTCGAACCCGCGACCCAAGGATTATGAGTCCTCTGCTCTGACCAGCTGAGCTACCGCCCCGACGTGTCGAAGATCATGTCATGGCGGCCGAGGGCCCGGCGTACGGCGTGGTCCGTGGGACCGGCTCTCTTAGGATGGCCGCACGTCATCGGCCACCGAACGGAGTCAGCATGCGGATCGCGTTGTACGGCGGCACGGGCATGATCGGGTCACGGATCGCCCGGGAGGCAGTCTCCCGCGACCACGTCGTCACGGCCATCTCGAGAACCCCTGGTGCGGCAGCGTCCAAGGGCATCCAGGAACGCAAGGGTGACGCGGCGGACGCCGATGACGTCGCGCGCATTGCCGCCGAGCACGACGTGGTGGTGTCGGCGATCGGGCCCAGCCGGACCGGCGTACGCCACCAGGTCTTCCTGCACGCCATCGCGATCCTGGCCGAAAACGTCGGCACGCGCCGGCTGATCGTGGTCGGTGGCGCCGGCAGCCTCGAGGTCGCACCCGGTCTGCGGCTGATCGACGCGCCCGGTTTCCCCGAGGCGGCGAAGCAGGAGGCGCAGACCCAAATCCAGGCGCTCGAGCTGCTGCGTGACAAGGGGGCGCTGCTCGACTGGGTGTACGTGTCGCCGGCGCCGTTCATCGCACCCGGCGAGCGCACCGGCACCTACCGGGTCGGCGTCAACGCGGTCTTCGGCGAGATGATCAGCGCCGAGGACTACGCCGTGGCCATCGTCGACGAGATCGAGCTGCCCCGCGCCCGGCATGCGCGGATCGCCGTCGCCTACTGACCGAGCGCCCTGGCGAAAAGATCCGAGGGTGAGGCTGCCAGGGCGACATGTGACTCGGATCTTGCTGCCCGGCCTTGCCGGCGCTCGCGCCCGATCATCGGTGCTGCCCGCGCTGCGAGACCCACCGAGCAAAAAGGGGGTCGACGAACCGCCAGTTGGCCGAGCTTGGCGGCCCGGTGACAACTCTGCTCACATGCTGACCCTCTCGGGCCAGGTCGCGCAGCGCCGACTGCAACGCCGCTCGGGTGAGTCCTGACCGTTCGGTGACACGGGCCCCGGTCGGGCGTACGCCGTCGGCGAGGGCGGCGAGGACGGCCTTCTTGCCCGCACTCAGCTGGTCCCAGTTCGCCCGGTGTGCCTCTCCCGTCTGGGTCAGGGCGCGGTCGATGACCGCATCGGCGAGCGCCAAGCCCTCCAACGGTGGGCCAGCGACGGTTGCGTCGTCCACCTCCGGGTCAGGGTCAGGGCCGGAATGGATGTCGGACCGCAGCGACGTACTCCCCGAGTCCCGCAGCACCAGCTCACGGTGCAGCAGGTGAGCCAGCAGCATCGTGCGCTGCGGGTGGCCGGCAGCGGCGACTACGAGTGGCGCCAACGCCTCGCCGGGGTCCAGGTCCAGCGCGGCGAAGCGCTCGGACAGCTCTGGGAGCACGTCGTCGATCGGCAAAGGACCCAGCTCGAGCGGCTCCGCCTGCCCGTAGAGCGGTCGCTCTCGGTCGGTGAAAAGGCGGCGCATCATCGACGGCTGCGACCCGGCGTACACATAGGTGGCGGCCTCGCCGTGGTACTGCACGTGCGAGCGCAGCAGGCCGTCGAGGGTGGCACCGGCGCTGAGCAGATCCTGGAACTCGTCGAACACGACGAGCGTCGTCACCCGGTCCTTGTCGTACAGGCGCACCGGCAGGTCGAGCAGCTCTGCCGCAGCGGCCAACGCCGTCTCGTGCGACGGTTGCTGGGGCTGCCGAGGCCCGAGCGTGAGGCTGACACCGGTGGTACCGAGCGACATTCCCAGCCGTGAGCTCAGCGCGGCGAGCAGGTGGCGCACGCTCGGCTCACGGAGCCGCCCGTACGCCGTTGCCAGCCGGCCACACACCTCGACCAGCGAGGTGACGCCGTAGAAGTCGACGTGCACCGTGCGCCACCCCGTTTGGCGCAACCCGTCGGCGTGGGCGAGCAGCAGCGAGGTCTTGCCGTAGCGGCGCGGACCCGCCACTCGGACGTGCGCACCGTCGGTGGCGGCGAGATGCAACTGGTGCAGCTCCTCACGCCGGTCGATCAGGGCGTCGGCGGTGATCGGTGTCTCAAACGGAAAGGCACGCACGGTAGTACTCCCGGGAAAGACGTATGGAATAAGCAATACATTTCTGTATGGTTTATACCATACATTTAGACGATCGGTGGGATGGGCTGCCCAGTGATCGTCGGTCCGGACGGACCCGGGGTAGGGCCAGGGGTCGTCGTGGTCGGGCTGCTGGTCGACGGTTGCGGCGGCGGGTTCGGCCCGGGGTTCGGACCCGGACCGGGCTGTGGAGCGGGCGAGTTCTCGAAGATCTTGATGGCGATCCACAGCGCCAGGGCGGCGATCGCGACGATCAGCGCGAACGCCGCCGCAAACGTCCACCAGCCGCTCTGGGTGAGGCTCAGCGGCCAAGGCAGCGGCCACAGCCGCCATCGGCCGGTGCCGTCACGCCGGAACCAGTGGGGTCGGAAGTCCGGCCCCGCGGTGGTTCCCACGTGCTCCATATGCGCCAACGTCACCGGACCGAGCAGAGCCTGGCCGGTCGCGAGCCCCTGCTCCCAGCTGTCGGCGCGCAGCGCGACCCAGGGCGCGATGTCGACGTCATCGTCGAACAGCACCACCTGGGCCGGATCGCGCACGAGTAGCTCGTTCAACGCGTCGTGAAATCGCGCGCGGCCATAGGAGTCGGTCTCCGCGCCCTCGCCGAGCAGTACGACGACCACAGGCTGCCCGGCGTACTCCCCGGCGTACACGACGCCGGCGTCGTCGGAGTCGATCCGACCGCTGATCGTCACCGCGCCGAGCGCCGGCGGGTCGCGGCGGCTGAGAGCGGTGACACGAACGGCGTGGTGACTGTGCATCGCGACCCTCGCTCTCGGTCTCGACCGGCGTCCACACCGGGATGGTCGTCTTGCACGGTCTGTAACACTGACGAGGGTACGGCCATGCCCGATCAGGGAGGGAATCAACCGATGACGAGTGCGCCCGCAACGACGGCCGAGGCCGCGGAGCTGGCCCAGCTCGCGCAACGGACCCAGCGCGCGATGAGCGAGGTCAAGCGGGTCATCGTCGGCCAGGAGCACATGGTCGAGCAGCTGATGGTGGCGTTGATCGCCCGTGGCCACGTCTTGCTCGAAGGTGTGCCCGGCGTCGCGAAGACCCTCGCCGTACGCACCTTTTCCACCGTCGTCGGAGGCAGCTTCGCCCGTGTGCAGTTCACGCCCGACCTCGTCCCGTCCGACATCGTCGGCACCCGGATCTACCGTCCCAGCAAGGAGACGTTCGATGTCGAGCTCGGGCCCGTCTTCGTCAACTTCGTGTTGGCCGACGAGGTCAACCGCGCGCCTGCCAAGGTGCAGTCGGCCATGCTCGAGCTGATGGCTGAGCACCAGGTGTCGATCGGCGGCCACACCTTCCAGCTGCCCGATCCGTTCATCGTCATCGCAACGCAGAACCCGATCGAGTCTGAGGGCGTCTATCCGCTGCCAGAGGCGCAGCGCGACCGCTTCCTGCTCAAGGTCGACGTCACCCACCCGAAGGGCCACGAGGAGTTCGAGATCCTGCGTCGGATGAGCGTCAACCCGCCGGAGGCGACGAAGATCCTCGGCCCCGCGGACATTATCGCGCTCCAGAAGGCCTCGGACCACGTCTTCATCCACAACCTGGTGGCGGAGTACATCGTCCGGCTCGTGCTCGCCACCCGCTCGCCGGCCGAGTTCCACCTGCCTGATCTGGTCGGGGTCATCGAGATCGGCTCCAGCCCGCGCGCCACGCTGGGCCTCGCGGCGGCTGCCCGAGCGGTCGCCTTGATCCATGGTCGCGGCTACGTGTTGCCGCAGGACATCGCCCTGGTGGCCCGCGACGTGATGGCGCACCGGCTCGTGCTGAGCTTCGACGCGGTGGCCGACGACGTCGATGCCCGCACTGTGGTCGACCGCGTGGTCAGTGCCATTCCGCAGCCGCAGCCGGTGTGGAACAACTCCTCGCAGCCAGAGTTCCGCTGACTGTGACCGGCCGATCTCGTTCCGACCGGGTGCCGATGTCGCAGCTGGCTCCCGAGCCGGCACTGCGCCGGCTCGAGCTGCAGATCGTTCGCCGGCTGGAAGGCTTTTTGCACGGCGAGCACCTGGGCCTGCTGCCGGGGCCGGGGACAGACCTGGCGGAAGCGAGGTTCTACATACCCGGCGAGGACGACGTACGTCGAATGGACTGGGCGGTGTCGGCCCGCACCACCATCCCGCACGTGCGTGACGTGGTCGCCGACCGTGAGCTCGAGACCTGGGTGCTGGTCGACATGTCGCCGTCGATGCACTTCGGTACGGCGTCGATGGAGAAACGGGAGCTCGCCGTGGCGGCTGTCGCCACGATGGGCCTGCTGACCTTCCGGGTGGGCGACCGGTTCGGCGGCTACGTGCTGCGCCAGGGCAAGCTTCGCCGGTGGCCGTCCAGGTCGGGGCGGCTGGCGTTGTTCGCGTTGCTCCGGTCGCTGCTGCGCGAGCCGCTCGACGACGACCGCGCCGGCGCCAGCCCCACGATGAGCCTCGCCGAGGCGATCAGGTCCGTCTCCCGGGGCCAGCGCAAGCGTGGCCTGCGTGTCGTCGTGTCGGACTTTCTCGACCTGTCCGAGGCGCCCAGCGACCCGGATGCACCGCTGCCCTGGGAGAAGGCGATGCGCGAGATCGCCGCGCGGCACCAGGTGATCGCCGTCGAGATCATCGACCCGCGCGAGCTCGACATCCCCAACGTGGGCACGGTCCTGCTCAAGGACCCTGAGACCGGGCAGGTGCGCGAGCTCCATACCGGCGACAAGAGGGTCCGGCAGCGGTACGCTGCCGCGGCGCGGTTGCAGCGAGAGCGGACCGCGCGTGCCCTGCGCCGTGCCGGCGTCGGTCACCTCATCCTGCGCACCGACCGCGACTGGGTCGCTGACACCGCACGGTTCGCCCTGAAGCACCGGCGCATTGCCGGCCGATTGCACCGCCCGCCCGCCGGGGTAGCCCGGTGACAAACTTCCTCGCCCCCGAGCGGTTGTGGTTCCTGCTCCTGATCCCGCTGCTGGTGGGCGTCTACGTGGCGCTCCAGTACCGCAAGGGGCACTATGCCGTGCGCTTCACCAACCTTGCGCTGCTCGACACCGTCGTACCCCGCCGGGTCAGCTGGCGGCAGCACGCGGCGGTTGCCCTCGCGCTGTTGACGCTGGCGTTCGCGATCGTCCTCTTTGCCAAGCCCAGCAAGGAGATCGAGGTTCCGCTCGGTCTCGACACCGAGGTCACGGTGGTGCTGACGATCGACGTGTCCTTGTCCATGTCCGCGACCGACGTGGACCCCGACCGGATCAGCGCGGCGAAGGACACCGCGACGGAGTTCATCGACAACCTGCCGCCGAACTTCAAGGTCGGCATCGTCAGCTTCG
This sequence comes from Nocardioidaceae bacterium, assembly GCA_013697905.1. Classification (GTDB taxonomy): domain Bacteria; phylum Actinomycetota; class Actinomycetes; order Propionibacteriales; family Nocardioidaceae; genus JACDHG01. The sequence goes on along the minus strand of JACCVZ010000192.1, from coordinate 681 downwards.
CCAAGGTGGCTACCGTCGAGGTACCGCCGACCAAAGATCACCAGGCCGCCGTCGTGGCAGTCAAAGGGCTGAAACTTGCCGAGTACACCGCCACGGGGGAGGGCATCTACACCGGCCTCCAGGTGATCCAGCAGGAGCTCGGCGCCAACTCCGCGCCTGTCAACGACAAGCCCCCGGCGTTCATGGTCTTGATCAGTGACGGTGCTCGTACCATCGGCCGGTCACAGGTCGCCGCGGCGGAGGCGGCCAAGACTCAGAAGATCCCGATCTACACGGTGGCACTGGGGACGGTGGGGGCCACCATCCAAAGTGACGGTCACACCATCCCGGTGCCGGTCGAGATAGGACAGCTGGAAGAGGTCGCCCAGATCAGTGGTGGCAAGGCCTACGTGGCGGAGACGCCGAACGACCTCGCTGACGCCTACCAGGACGTCGACGGGCAGGTCACGTTCGAGAAGCGCCAGGCGGACGCGACGTCGGAGTACGTCGGCTATCTCGTGCTGCTCTCGATGGTGTCCACCGGGGCCGGGCTGTTCGTGGCCTCCCGCTGGCCGTGACCCGTGAGATATGCGCGTTCACCCTTTCACCCGTCAGACATGCGCGTTGACTCGTCGGACATGCGCGTTGACCCGTCAGATATGCGCGTTGACCCGTCAGATATGCGCGTTGACCCGTCAGATA
>JACCVZ010000176.1 GCA_013697905.1 Nocardioidaceae bacterium | reverse complement strand
GGGTCATACGACGCCGCGCAGCAGACCTGAAGCGAGCGGCGGAACGGACAGAAGGCCAGGTCCGCGCGGAGTCAGGCTCTCGTCGAGCGCATGCTGGAATTCCTCCTCGATGCGCGGCAACGCGTCGGAGTACTCGCCCATCTCGAACCGAGTGCAGGAACCCACTGACTGACGCTATCGATCCCGCCACTCGCGGGCATCCCCCCGGTCTGAGCGTCTGAGCGTCTCGGCGTCACTTCGACACTGAAGCCAATCCGTCAGCGATCAACTGCTTTCCGTCGCAATGCACCTGGGCGGTGAGGTCGCCGCCGTTCCAGAGTGTCCTCCGGACATCGGCGGGGCCTAGCTGCGGGTCGGTCTGATGAGTGGCGTGGATCGTGAGGATGTCGCCGACGTCTGTGTGCGGCCCCGACGCCACTTTTAGCTCGATGTGGTACGGCGGGCGGATGTCTGCGTCGAAGTGCACCTCACGCCGTCCCAACACGCTGAGCCACTGCCCGGTGAGCTCGAACCGGCCGCGGCTCGCGCAACTTTGAGCTGAGAACCATACGCGCGCGGCCTTGGGGAGCTGCGCATTCTTGCGGAGGAAGAAGTGGCCATTGACGAGCAGGGCCCGCTCGATCGAGATGTCGCGCAGCTCCTGAACCTTCACGCTCTCCACAGCCTCGACCCCGTTGCCGTCATCGCATGGGGGGATGCTGCCCACCTCAGTGCGACTGGTCGTCTCGGGGAGACGCTTGAGGTCCCCGTGGCCCTCGTATGTGTGCCCGTGGTACTTCACGATGGCGGCGCACGAGGCTGAGGACCCGTTATCGACGCCAGTGCCTGGTGTCGTGGCATCGCAGGAGGTGAGGCCGGGAACGAAGACGGCCACCGTGACGACCGCGAGGAGGGGACGGAGACGCATGACCGTTCGACGTGGTGAAGCGATGACTGGTTCCCAAGGCACGCAGAGCTCACGTGGTCAGGTTCCGTCGTGCGTCGTGCAGCCCGTTAACATTGCCACGTCGGTTGGCGATTCCCGTCAGGTCTTCGGCGGTCAGGCGTCGCGCGAAGTAGTCGGCCTGGACTGCCCATCTGAACTTCATCATCGGGAGCAGCCCGGTGGCGACCTCATCGTCACCCAGGAGCCCGTGTCGGAGGTATGCGGTGATCAGCGGTTCCGCCGAGTCCGGACCGCCGACGTACATGACGGCCGACGCAAGGTCGTACAGCAGCGGACCGTAGAAGGCACTGGACCAGTCGATCAGGGCGCAGATTGCCGACTGAGTCCGCAAGAAAGCCTCGGGTGCGGGATCTCCGTGCAGCAGCCCCCAGCTGGCGGCCGCCCCGGAGGCGTCGTCCCACTCGGCAACCGCCGCGCGGACGGCCGGTCGTACCCATTCCTCGACCTGCAGGTGCGCGGCGTCGAGGTCGATCCAGTGGAAGTGGGGGAAGTCTGACGGACCAACGGCGGCGAGTGCCGCATGTGCCGCCCCGAGCGTGCGGCCGATGACGGGCTGGTCGTGCTCGTCGCCGGCAACGGCGATGCCGTCGACCCATGTCAACAACGCCAACGATCCCGCGGGGATGTCTGCGCAGAGCTCGCCGTCCAGGGTCGTGACCGGTCTGCCGGACGGAATACCGGCAGCATCGACGACCTCTGCTGCGGCCAGTCCTGCGACAAGGCTCGGGCGTTGTGCAGGAGGGACCAGCTTGGCCGCCCAGCGCCAACCATCGGCGCGCACCTGCCAGGCACTGGAGTTCATGCCGCCGGAGAGCACCTCGGCGTCCACGCCCGCCACCCCCCAGCGTGCGTGCAGGATCACGGCGAGCTCCGCAGCATCCACCCAGTCAGTAAACATGAGCACCTGGGCTGTGTCTGGACCGTCCCAGGTGCTTCGGCGTGCATATGTCGCGGCAAGAAGTTGGCGGCTCAAGGGCAAGAAGTTGGCGGCTCAACTCGAGTGAGTGGCTCGACGAGCAGAACTGCCGCGGACGTCGGCGTACGCGTGATGATGATCGTCGCGGGCGTCGAACCCTCCAGTCCCAGTCGCTTCCGCAGCGTCTCGGGGGTGACTTGCACGCCACGCTTCTTGATGGTCAGCGGCCCGACACCGCGGGCGCGCAGAGCCGCCCGCAGCTGCTTCTCCTTGAACGGCAGGACGTCCTGGACGGCATACACACGCGCCAGCCGGCTGGGTCGGTTGAGGTCCGACGACACGTACGCCAGGTGTGGATCGAGGAGCCAGCCAGCGACATCAGCTGCGACGGCAGTCACGAGATGGGCGCGGATCACCGCATCGTCCGGCTCGTAGACGAACCGGCCGACGTCGCGCACCGCCGGGTGCCCGGGGTCCTCCGCGTCGGTCACGGAGGTAGCGGTGCCCGCCGAGTCGATGACCGTGGCGCGCCGCTGGACCCCCGTGTCGGCGCGGCTCCAGAGGGCGGCCTCCCGCAACCGGCCGGCCAAGCTCACCCACTCGGTCTCCACGTCGGCGGGGACGAGCGCATGCGGGATTCCGGGCGCCACCTTGACGACCGCCGCTCCCGCCAACAGCTCCTCGACGAACGACCAAGGCGGGGAGTACGCCGCGGGGTCGAACGTCCGACCGCGAGCGCCTCGTCGCGCCGGGTCGGCGAAGACGATGTCGTACGCCGAGCGGTCCGGTTCCCTCGCGTCACCGACACTGACAGCTCCGGTGAGCCCGAGCGCGGCCAAGTTGGCGCGGGCGATGGCTACCGTCACCGGGTCGCGATCCACCGCGTGGACCGTGAGACCCGCCATTGCGGCGGCCACCAGGTCGGCGCCGATACCGCAGCCCAGGTCGAGGAGCCGCTGATGCCCGGCGGCCTCGATCCGGCCCGCCCGGTGTGCAGCGACCGGGCCAGCGGTCGCCTGCTCCAACCCGGTTGGCGTGAAGTACATCCGCGCCGCATCCTCACCCAACTTGTCGACGGCCTTTCGGCGCAGCCGGACCTGGGTCAGCGCGGCGGCGACGTAGGCGGGGTCATGGCGGCTCCGCAACCGGCTGCCGACGACCAGGGCGTCGGCCTCGGCGTACGCCGACTCAACCTCGCGGAGCAGTCCCTGGCCGGGCCCGCTGAGCAGGTACTCGAAGGCCGCGCCGTCCATCCGTGCATGGTCGCAGACCCGGTCCTCAGGCCGACCTGAGTGATCCGACGTACCTGATGCCCGTCGCCTGGATCTGGCCCGCATCGATGGCGGCCTGCTCGTCGAGCGCCGTCGTGCCTGCGAGCTCGGGGAAAACATATGTGCCGGTGGTCAGGAGTTGTGTGTCGAACCGATTCTCCAAGCCCAGAATCACGTCCTGCCCGCTGTGCAGCCGGTGATCCCGGGCCCATCGATGCAAATAGGAGCCCCACGGTGCACGAGAAGCCCTCCACTCGTCTCTGTGATGACGAAGCCAGTCATGCTCGCCGCCAGTGCCGGGGAGCCGGTCAAAGCACCAGTTAGCCGTGTCCTCGTCGAACCGCTCCCATGCCCACTCCACGACGATCAGGACGCCGCTGGTGGCGAGCGCCGCGCAGATCTTGTTGACGACCCCTTCCAGTTCTGCGACGTGGTGCAGCGACGTGCAAGCGATGATCGCGTCCACGGGCTCAGCCACCTCGTAGCGCTCGAACTCGGTACGCCGGTAGGCGGAACCTTCAGGCGCTTCCGGATCGACTCCTACCGCTAGGTAACCAGCTCCCTCGAGAGCCGGAACGAAGCCACCGGACGGGCCGCAGCCGATCTCGAGGACCGGGGACGGTGCTGCGGGCAGGTGCTCGCGGACGAACGGCCAGACCGAGGGGAGCCACTCTCGCTCGGGGATGGACCCGGCGACGCCATCCATGGTGGTGTCATCCACAGCGGTCTTCCTCCTCGAGGCTTCGGGCTGCTGTTTGTGCTTCGCAACGCTGGTGCGGCTGAGAGCGGGGCGGACGCATCCATCATCGCTTCTTTCCGACGACTGCGGCGGCGGGCACACCCGGACGTTTGGCACTCGGCTTGACCGAGTGCTAACGACGGCCTAGATTCGGGGTTGGCACTCTGCAGCTGAGGGTGCCAACCGCGACAGAGCACGGCACCCGCGACGACGTGAGCTGCTCGCACACCGCACCACCGAAGAACACACCGCACCACCGAAGAACTGTCCATGTTTCACCGCCTCTCTCATCGAAGTGAAAGGTGAGGTCAGCAGTGTCTGTCAGCATCAAGCCGCTTGAAGACCGCATTCTCGTCCGCACGCTCGAAGCCGAGCAGACCACGGCCTCCGGCCTGGTCATCCCGGA
>JACCVZ010000156.1 GCA_013697905.1 Nocardioidaceae bacterium | reverse complement strand
ACGTGCCCGGTCGGTAGGAATGCAACGACCGGAACACGCGGACGAACACCTCTTGGGTGAGGTCTTCAGCGTCGTGCCGGTTACCCGTGAGGCGGTAGGCCAGCCGGAACACCCGCGCCGAGTGCACTCGGACGATCTCGTCCCAGCTCGGCGGGGTCCACTCCTGCACCGTAAACCGCTCCACGTCCATCACACCTCCTTGCGGCACAGACCATTCCGGCGGCGGTGGCGTGAGCCCTCGGCGGCGTCGAACAATGCTGTCCGGTGACCCTAAGGGTACGTGACTTGGACAGCCGCCCTGGCGGTGACCGCCGTGCCGTGCGGGCAGCTGCCACCGGCGGCCTCCCGGCTCCTGCACCGCGACGCTCTCACCCGATAGGCTCATCGCGATCGCGCCGAACGGCCCACCGGCCCCGACGGAGGAGGCAGCCATCGCCAAGACCGGGCTCAAGCCTGCTTCATGGACGTACGCCGAGCAGTTCGTCGCAGAGGACGAGGTCCTGACCGCGGCGCGCGAACGTGGCTCCGACATGCCGGCCCCTCCGATCAGCCCCGGCACAGGTGCGGCCCTTCGCTTCGTCGCGGCGATGCTCGACGCGAAAAACGTCGTCGAGATCGGCACGGGGTACGGCATCTCCGGGCTATGGCTGATGCGGGGGATGAGGTCGGACGGCGTCCTCACCAGCGTCGACCTCGAGGCCGAGCATCAGCGCCTCGCCAAGACGGCTTTCACCGAGGCCGGTTTTGCCTCGCAGCGGGTCCGCCTCATTCCTGGTGCCGCCCTGGACGTGCTTCCGCGGCTCACCGGGGGTCACTACGACATCGTCTTCTGTGACGGCGACAAGCAGGAGTATCCGCACTACCTCGAACAGGCGCTTCGGCTGCTCCGCATCGGCGGGGTCGTCGCGTTCGACAACTCGCTGTGGAACGACCAGGTCGCCGACCCGTCAGTGCGCGACGCAGCCACCACCGCGATTCGCGAGACCTTGCGTCTGGTGACCGAGCACGAGTCACTGCTCGAAGTGCTGCTGCCGGTCGGCGACGGTCTGCTGCTAGCCCAGAAGCGCTGAACCCGCGCCCCCGGGCCACTTGGATGACAAGGGGCGGTGTCAGGCATGGCGTCTCAGCTGCGGAACTGCTCCGCCAACGGGCAGTCGAACGGGTCCCTGGCACGCAGACCCACGTCGTTCAGATAACGCACGACGATGCCGTACGACGCAAGCAGGCTGGTCTCGTTGTAGCTGATGTCGTGGCGCTCACAGTGCGCGCGGACCAGTGGCTGTGCCAGCCTCAGGTTCGGCCGCGGCATGCTCGGGAACAGGTGGTGCTCGATCTGGTAGTTGAGTCCGCCCATCGCAAAGTCGGTCAGCGGGTTGCCGTGGACGTTACGCGACATCAGCACCTGGCGACGCAGGAAGTCCAGCTTCATGGTCGCCGGCACGATCGGCATACCCTTGTGGTTGGGAGCGAACGAGCCTCCGAGGAAGAGTCCGAAGAGGGCCATCTGCAGACCGAAGAACGCGGCAGCCTTTCCCGGCGGAAGCACCATCAGCAAGACCGTGACGTAGCCGCCCAAGCGACCGATCACGAGCAGTGCCTCGATGCGCTGGTGGCGTACTGAGTCGCGGCGAAACAGCGTAACCAAGCTGGCAATGTGGAGGTTCATCCCCTCCAGCGTCAGCAGGGGAAAGAAGAACCAGCCTTGCCTGTCGGCGAACCAGCCGGCGAAGCCTGTGCGGGTGCCCACGATCCCTGGTGTGAACGCCAACGCGCCAGGACCGATGTCGGGATCGCGCCCCTCCTGGTTGGGGGCAGCGTGGTGCCGGTTGTGCTTGGCCTTCCACCAGCCATAGCTCAGACCGGCGAAAGCGCCGGCGAGGATCCGCGCCGTCCAGTCGTTCCATGCCGCCGATGCGAATATCTGGCGATGTCCGCCGTCATGGCCGAGGAACCCGAACTGCGTCACGACGAGGGCAAGCGCAGCCGCGAGGATCAGCTGGAACCAGGAGTTCCCGAGCCAGAAGAACGCGACCCAGATGACCACGAACACCGCCACTGCTGCTGTGATCCTTGACCAGTAGTAGCCGTAGCGACGACGAAGCAACCCCTCGTCGCGGACTGTCCGCGCCAGGTCGGTGTACAGACTGACGTAGCGGTCGGCCGCCGTCGACGGCGGCTGCTCTGCTGTGGTAGTGAGTGTCTGGGTGGCCGTCATGGCGGGGCAGCTCCTCAAGCCTGCTCGGCGAAGATGAGCCCGGAATGGTTCACGGCGACAAGCAATTGCATTCCATCATGACACGCTTTTCCATGCCCCGCCGTTTGCTGCGTGGGGCGACCGGCGCCCCGTTCAGGCGGCCGCGATGTCAGCGAGCCAGTGGAGCAGCAGTCGGGCACCGAAACCGGTCGCGCCCTGGGTGTACTCGAACGTGTCGTTCGCTGAGTCCCCGACTGACGCGATGTCGAGGTGCGCCCAGGGACTGGACCCGACGAAGTGTTGGAGGAACAGCGCAGCGGTGATCGAGCCTGGGTTGCCCGCTGCGTTGGTGGCGTCGGCGAACGTGTTGTCGAGCAGCGGTTCGTAGTCGCGCTGCAACGGCAGCCGCCACACCGGCTCGCCCGCAGCCTGACCCGCGCTGAGCAGCCCGTTCGCCAGCTCATCGCGGTTTGCGAACAGCGCACCCAGCGTGGTTCCCAGCGCTACCTTGGCGGCGCCGGTGAGCGTGGCAATGTCCACGACCGCGGTGGAGGTGATGTTGGCGGTGGCGTACGCCAAGGCGTCGGCGAGTACCAGTCGGCCCTCGGCGTCGGTGTTGCCGACCTCGCTCGTGCGTCCGCCGTAGTGCGTGACGACGTCTCCTGGGCGCATGGCGTTCGCGCCGACAGCGTTCTCCGCGGCCGCGACGAGCCCGGTGACCGCGACGTCGACATCGAGGTCTCGCAAGGCGCCCATCACGGCGATGATCACGCCCGCTCCCGTCATGTCCCGTTTCATCGTCATCATCGCGTCCCGGGGTTTGATGGACAGCCCACCGGTGTCGAACGTGATGCCCTTACCCACGAGAACCACCCGGGGCATCCGTCGACGTGAAGGGCGCGGCGCGTAGTCGAGACGGATGAACCGGGACTCGTACGTCGACCCCGCACCCACCGCGAGGATCCCTCCGAACCCTTCCCTGCCGAGCCGCTTCTCATCCCAGACGTCCACGTCGAGGCGGGCGTGCTCAGCCGCCTCACGCGACCACTCGACAAGGCGGACGGGGCCCTTCTCATTGGAGGGCGTGAGCGCGAAGGAGCGAGCGCGCCAGGAGGCCTTGGCCCTCCAGGTTGCCCGGTCGACCACATCCTGGCGCGACGCCGAGCGGCCCGCCGGCATGTTCGTGAGTACGACGACGGGGGCCCCGACCGGCTTCGCGGACCCCTCCCGCTTGCGAGTGAAGCCGAACGCACCCAGCACCAAGCCTTCGACGAGAGCGTCGAGCCCCTCGTCGTCTGCCAGTGCACCGACCGCGGTCGCGACTGGGCTCGCAGTCTTGGCGATCCGGGCCACAGCAGCACCCGCCCGGCGGTAGTCGCGCCCCGTCTGGTCGCCGAGACCGACCAGGACCAGTCGCT
>JACCVZ010000154.1 GCA_013697905.1 Nocardioidaceae bacterium | reverse complement strand
GGCCGAGTTCTCGGGCTGGCGGCCGTCCGCGACCGCGCACATGAGCTCGCCCATCGTGGCAGCGAAGCCGTCGACGAACCAGGCCCCGTGCAGGGCGATGTCGGTGAGCGCACGCCCGTCGTCGAGTAGCAGTCGGTCGGAGTCGAGCATGACGCTGCCGCGCAGCGTGCCGGCCGTGCCGTGGATCCAGAAGGGGCAGCCCGGCTCGGCCGTGACCACGCTGCCGACGATGCGAACGGTCGCCGTCGCACCGGTCGCGGTGGTCATGGACAGGGTGGCCGACCAGGGGTTGCGCGACTCGGGGCGCTGGCCCGGCACGCGGGAGTCTGTCGCCTGGACCGACGTGACCACACCCGTTCGATCGGCGCTGCCGTCGGCCAGCCAGCACCGGGTGATGTCGACCCAGTGCAGGAGGTAGTCGGTGAGCAGCATGTGCGGCAGCTCGTCGAACGGCGTGCCCACCAGCGGCGGCAGCGCCTTGTCGTGCAGGTGAGTCACGCCGACGACCTCTCCGACCGCTCCCTGCCGGACCAGCAAGGTGGCCGCCCGAAATGCGGGCGCCCAGCGGGCGTTGTGGTTCACCGCCACCCGAACCCCCGCCTCGTCCGCTCGGGTCAGCAGATCCGGCAGGCGCTCCAGATCGTCCGCGGCCAGGGTCAGCGGCTTTTGGGCCAGCACGTGCTTACCGGCCGAGACGGCTTCCTCGATCCACTGCAGGCGGTGCTCGGGGCGGGTCGCGATGTCCACGAACCGGACCTCGGGGTCGGCCAGGAGCTCCTCGGCGCTCCCGTAGACGCGGCCCACGAAGGGGAAGCGCTCCTGGACCGAGGCCGTGGTCTGGGGGCTGCGACTCCAGACGCCGCTCACGCCCACGCCGTGCTCCTGGTAGGCAGGCAGGTGGGCCGATTGGGCGATGGTCCCGCAGCCGAGGATCGCAACGCCCGAGCGGTCGTGCGGGAAGCGAGGGGAGGTGTCCGGCGTCTCGAGGGAGGACTCGTGGTCGTTCACGTGGGCTCCGGGGCCGCCGGGAACCTGAGTACCGCCTGCAGGATGTCGGGATCGGCTCGGTCGAGCCGCTCGAAGATTATGGAAACGTCCACGACGTCCACGACGTCGGTGACCAGGGAGCCGGTGTCGACCCGGCCCTGCTCCACCTGTCGCATAAAGGTCCGCACAAGCCGGCGCTGGTCCCACCGTGGTCCGAGGGCTACCGGTGTGCCGGAGATCTGGCTGGCGACGATGCGGACGCGGTTGTGGTGGAACTCCTCTCCGAGGCGTAGGTGCTCCGCTCCTCCTTGGTAGAAGCCCGAGGCAACGACGATGCCGTCCACGACCACCGAGCGGACCGCCTCGTGCAGCGCGCGGTCGTTGCCGCTGAGCTCGATCGCGGCATCCACCCCGCCTCCGGATCTGGCCCGGAGCACGGCCCCGGCGCCGCCGGGCACGGCGGCCTCCGAGGTTTCGACCGCCCCCATCGACCGGGCTGCCTCCAGACGCCGGGGGTGAGCGTCGATCGCGACGACCTCGGCACCGCTGAGAGTCGCCAGCCGAGTCGTGAGCAGGCCAATCACTCCCTGGCCGAAGACTGCCACCCGATCGCCCAGCCGGGTCTCGGCGGCCAGGACGGCGTTGAGCGCGATCGCGCCCACCCGCGCAAAGCAGCCGGACAGCGCGTCGTCAGCGCGCCACACATGGTCACGCACGGCCGAGGCCAGGACCACGGCCTCGCTGCGGTGTCCCCAGATGCCGTAGACGATCTCGCCAAGCACCGGGGCCTCGACGTCCGGTGCGGCCTCGACCACCTCGCCCACCTCGGAGTAGCCCCACCCCTGCACCGGGTAGGTGAACGTGGGGGCACCTTCGGTGAAGAGACGGACGTTGGGGTCCCAGGTGCCCGTAAGGAAGGGATTCGAGCCGCGGTACGCGGTGAGCTCGGTCCCGGCCGAGATGCCGGAGTACCACGTGCGGACCCGCACCGATCCCGGCGCCAACGGCTCGGGCTCGGACTCGACCAGCCGCACCTCATGAGGTGCGGCGAACGAGACGACCTGCGGCACGGGTGTCCTCCTGGGCAGGACGTGGGATGGGAGGGGTGGCGGGCGAGGTCAGCCCTTCTCGGCGCCGGCGGTGAGGCCACCGGCCAGCCACCTCTCGCTGAGGAAGAACATCAGGATGATCGGTAGCGTCAGGATGACCGAGCCGGCCATCAGCACGGTCGTGGGCACCTCGATGCTGCCGGCCAACTGGGAGAGGCCGAGCGACACCGTCCAGTTGTCGCGTCGTTCGACCAGGAAGAGCAGAGCGAAGAGGAACTCGTTCCACGCGATCATGAAGACGAACAGCGCGTTCGAGGCGATCGCCGGCATCGCCAGGGGCAGGCTCACGTGCCACATCGCGCGCAGCCGGGTGCACCCGTCGATCGCAGCGGCCTCCTCCAGGCTGGCCGGGATGGTGTCGAAGTAGTTGCGCAGCATGTAGATCGACACGGCGGCCACCTGGGCGACGTACACCACGAGCAGCCCCGTGAGGGTGCCTCGCTGCCCGATGCGGGTGAAGAACACGAACAGCGGGATCGCGAGCAGGATGGCGGGGAAGAAGTAGACGCCCAGGAACAGCGCACCGATCTGCCGGCGGCCGAAGAACTCGAGGCGGCTGACGGCGTAGGCGCCGGGGATGGACACGATGAGGGTCAGCACTACGGTGCCGACGGCGACCAGCAGGCTGTTTTTGATGAACGTCAAGAAACCCTGCCCGCCGTCCCCGGTGGGCTTGAGAACCTCCCGGTAGGTGTTGAAGTCGATCTCTCCCCACGACGGCCACAGGGCACCCGGCTCCTGCAGCACCGAGTCGAGCGGTCGGAAGGACAGCATCACCATGTAGTAGAAGGGGAAGATGGTGACGATGAGCAGGCTGACGATGAGGACCGGCCGCAGCACGCCGAGGACCCGTCGCTCGATGAGGTCCCGGTTCACGCGACCTCCTCTGACCGCCCGAAGAACTTCAGGTAGATGCCGACCAGGACAGCCAGGATGGCCGCCAGGACGAGGGCCTGCGCGGCGGCGGCGCCGATGTCACCCTGGTTGATCAGGTAGTCGTAGACCCGGACGGTCACCACCTTCGTGCCGGCGCCTCCACCAGTGAGCAGGAAGATGTCGTCGAAGTTGTTGAACGTCCAGATGAACCTCAGCACCGTGAGCACGGCGATCGTAGGCAGGAGCTGGGGCAAGATGATGTGGCGGAACCGCTGCGTCGGCGTGGCGCCGTCCACCAAGGCCGCCTCCTCAAGGGTCTCGGGAATCGCCTGCATCCGCGCGGTCAGGAAGAGGAACGCGAACGGGAACGAACGCCAACCCTCGAACAGCACGACCGTGACCAGCGCGGTGCTCACGTGCAGGTCGAGACCGAAGAATGACGGTGGGTCGCTGGAGCTGAGGAAGGCGATCGGTTCGTTCCAACCCAGCAGGCTCGCCCCATAGTGGTTCACCAGTCCGAACTGCGGGTTGAGCATTGTCGACCAGACGAAGGTGGCGGCGACCACGGGCGCGACGTAGGGGATCAGCATCGCGGCTCTCACCAGTCCCCGACCTCTAAAAGAACGGCGCAGGGCGAGCGCGGCGACCAGCCCCAGCCCGATCGCACAGGTGGTCCCGGCCACCGAGTAGATCAGCGTGGTGACCAATGCGTCCACGAATCCGGAGGAGGTAAGCACGGCGACGAAGTTGTCGAAGCTGTACGAGCCAAGGATCCCGGTTTGGCGAAGGTTGAGCAGGCGGACCTGTTGGAAGGCCAGGGAGAATGTCCACAGGATGGGCAGCACCACCATCACGGCGACGATCAGGAAGGTCGGCGAGATCAGGAGATACCCGGTCCGCCGATCCTGGCGGCCGCGAGCGGAGTTGTCGCGCCCGGCCGGAGGATCGCTGTCGCGCGCCTGCGGCGTCGGGGCCTGAGCGGTGGTTTTGCTCATGGTCAGTCAGTGACTACTGCGCGTCGCGCACGGCGTCGGCTGCCTTTGAGGCCGCCTCCTCCGGGTCGGTGCCGTCTGAGACCTCGTTGACGGCTTCGGCGACTGGCTGACTGCCCTGGATGGCGCCGAGCAGTTCACCCTGTCCCTGGGGGATGGCCCACCGGGCCAACTGGTCGGGGCCGGTGGTGAGCGCGTCAAGCACGTCCTTGCCGTAGAAGTCCGACAGCGGTGCCTTGGTGTCCACACCCACCTTCATCTTGGCCCATGCATCGGTGTTCTTGGTGGACCCGGCGGAGTCACCAGTCCGTACCGGCACCTTGCCCTCGGGTGCGATGGCGATCCACGGCTCGTAGCCGTCGTTCATCATGTACTCGACGAACTTACTGGCCGGGTCGCTGGCCGAATCCGCAGGGATTACCCACGAGGTGATCTCGCCGAAGGTAGCCGGCTCGGAACCCGACGGTCCCTCGATCGAGGTGACCACGCCGCTGTTCTTGGCCAAGAAGCCCGGATCGTCTTTGCACTCCGGGCAGGTGGGCAGCGCGTCGTCGCGCAGCGCCGCCATCTCGTCGAGGATAAAGGTTGACCAGATGATCATGGCCGCCTGCCCCGCGAAGTACGACGCGCGAGTCGTGTCGACGTCCTGGCCCCCAGAGACCGAGTAGTTCTGCTGGAGCTGACCGTAGAAGTCCAGTGCCTCAACGCACTCTGCGCTGTCGAAGGTCACCTCGCCGGCGTCATCGACGAGCTGGCACCCGTTGCCCAAGGCGATGTGCTCGAAGGTCTGCTCGGTGAAGGCGTCACCGGCGATGTTGGCGCCGACGAAGCCGGCGACATCGGGAGAGTCGAGCGCCTCTGCAGCGGCCAGGATGGTGTCGTAGGTCGTCGGTGCCTCAAGCCCAGCGGCGTCGAAGAGGTCTTTGCGGTAGAGCAGCAGCTGGGTCCAAGACTCGCTGGGGACAGCGAGCTGGGTGTCACCGTCACGCGTCAGCTCAAGCGCGCTCTCGCTGAACGTTGCCTCGTCGAGGTCGTTCAGGACGCTGGCAGTCGTGTCGGTGTCGAGCAGCTGGTTGGCCGACAGCGTGCGCACCTGCGGCAGCGCCACACCCCCGATGACGTCGGGCAAGTCACCGGCGGCGGCCGAGGAGGTCAGCAGCTGGTTGAACTGGTCCTCGGCGACCGGCACCAGCTTGACCTTGATGCCCGTCTCTTTCGTGAAGTCGTCGACGATCGCCTGCGTCGCGGCCACCCGGTCGGGCAGGTCCTCCTGGATCCATACCTTGATGCTGTTGGAGTCTCCCGAGCCACCATCGTCGGAGCTGCAGGCAGCAAGCCCAACGAGGGCGACCGCCGCGAGGGCGGCTACACGAGCGCGGTGTCGTCGATGACTGAACATGGGGCCTCCAACGGGAGCGGGGCACTTTTGTCAAGACGATGGACCTAGGTGACACATCTGTCAAGCATTAGCTGTCTTGTCGTTATACTTTTTGCGAGGATGACCCGACAGCTGGTTTCGAGCGCCTAGGAGGGTGTTGCATGCCCAACGGGCCAGGCGACGTGCTGAGCCTGATCAGGCACGGACGCGCCCACACCCGCGGAGACGTCCTGGAGATCACGGGCCTGTCCCGCATGACGATCGCCCAACGCCTTGACGCTTTGCTGGCGGCCGGCATGATCGAAGAGGGTAAGACCACGGAAGCCACGGGTGGCCGGCGGCGGCGCAGCCTTGTCTTCAACACGTCCCAGTCCAGGGCCCTGGTCGCCGCGGTAGACACCACGCACACCCGCATCGCCGTCACCGACCTCGGGGGTGCGCTGCTGGCCCAGGATCAGATCGACGCCCCGGTCGAGGAGGGGCCTTCGCAGGTGCTCGACCAGATCGTGGCCGCGATGGCTGCGTTGCTCGAGCGCAGCGGGATGCGGCCAGCCGACCTCTGCGGGGCTGGGATCAGCCTCCCCGGTCCGGTCGACCCCGTGTCCGGGCGGCCCAGCCAGCCTCCGATTCTGCCGGGGTGGGACGCCTATCCGGTGGCCGAGCACCTGCAGGCAGATCTGCCCGGCGTCCCGGTGCTCACCGCCAACGACGCGGACGCCGCCGCGCTCGGGGAGTACGCCGTGGGCTACCCGCACACCACCTCCATATGCCTGGTGAAGGTGTCGACGGGCATCGGCACCGGGATGGTCATCAACGGGCAGTCCTACACGGGCGCCGACGGGGGTGCCGGGGACATCGGGCACGTGCGGGTCTCGTCACACTCCGACACCCTGTGCCAGTGCGGCGCTCACGGCTGCCTGGCGGCGGTGGCCAGTGGCCGGGCCGTGGCCCGCGAGCTGACCGCGATGGGCGTCCCTGTCTCGTCCGGCCGAGAGGTGCGCGAGCTCCTCGACGCGGGGAACGCCGACGCGGCGCGATTCACCCAGCAGGCCGGTCGGCGGATCGGCGAGGTGATGGCCACGGTCGTGTGCCTGCTCAACCCCGAGGTCGTGCTGATCGGGGGCGCCCTTGCCTCGGCGCCGCTGCTGGCCGGGATCCGCGAGACGCTCTACCGGCTCGCGCTGCCCCGGGCCACCCGGCATATGGCGCTCCAGCTCGGGTCGCTGGGCGAGGACGCCGCGGTCGTGGGCCTCACCCGGCTGGTAGTGGACCGCGAGTTCTCAGCCGAGGCAGTCAACCTGAAGCTGCGCGGCTGAGCGCGGCCCGATCTCGCCGGTGATCCGATAGCCGCCCGCCGGGCGGTCCGGCACTACCCGCGGGGCGACGGTCCAGCCGGTCGTCGCCAATCGCTGGGGCGGACGCCGGTGAGGGCTCTGAAGCGTGTGGCGAAGTAGAACTGGCTGCTGAACCCGGCGGCTTCGGCAACCGCCCGGATCGGTAAGGAGCTCCACTCGAGCAGTTCTTGTGCGCGCTCGATTCGCTTAAGCTCCACGAAGCGGGCCGGGGACGTCCCGACCTGTCTGGTGAACAGATGCGCGAGCCGTGGGGGAGAGAGGTGCACTTCTTCGGCAATCGTGCCGACCGTCATTGCGTGATCAAGGTGGCGGGCGGTGAACATGACGGCTTTTTGGATGCGATCGTCCAGCTGGTGCGCGTGCGGGCTTGCGGAGTCGAGCCAGAGCAGGGAGCGCTCCAAGGCGTTCAGGGCGAGGTCCATCCCGCGGTGGACGCTGCTGCGTGCGAAGGCGTCCGTCTCGAGCAGGCTCTGCTCGATTCGACCTCGTTGCCCCGCAGACGGGGCAGCGATCCGCGCGACGCCCGCACCCATGCCTGGGCCGTACCGGCTGCAGGCGCCTACCACGAGCCAATCCCCTTGTCTTGCCCGCGGGCGTCGGAGATCCCTCAAGCCTCGCCAAAAGGCCGCTGCCTGGCCCCGCCCGATTCGATTAGCTCGGCCGGGAAGGCGACGCGGCGAGCCGGTTCGGGGAACCTCCTCGTGGCGACGTTGACGGCACGGGTCGGCGCAGCGCGTGCCGTCGCGATCGCCCAAGCTTGTATCACCGCCGGCCTTGGTCATGCGTGATCGACTCTCCGCTACGAGGGGGTTCAGGTCGTCGTTGCCAAGCCGGTCGCCCTCGACGAGAGTATCTGCACACGCTTAAGGCTCCGGCTCACTGTCTGATGGTTCTCTTGCTCATAGCCTCGCGAACGCAGGCAGCGACATCCACGGTCAACCCTGTCCTCCAAATACGAGGTCCTGCTGTCCAGGCCGCAGCGTCCGGCTTCGTCCAGCGGTGGCCTCGCCGCTACCGGTCGCAGCCGCCGTCCTTGTCCTTGCGAAGGTAGGTTTCCACGATGTCCGGGGTGCCCTTGTAGGCGTAGGGGTCGTGGCCGGCGACCAGCATGATGTCGCGGTGGTCGAACTTGCCGATATGCATGCCCTCCGGCAGCGGCCCGCGCCAGGGCAGCAGCGACTCAGCGCTCATGTAGTGGTTGACCAGGGCGCGCCGGAAGCTGCCCGGTCGGGTGTTGGGCAGCGACTGGTGCAGCAGGTAGCCATTGAACAACACCACCGAGCCGGCCTCGACCTCGACCGGGACGGCGTCGTCGTCGTCGTAAGGGAAGTCGTAGGCCTCGATCGCACAGTCGAACCGGGGGTCGTCGTGGTCACGGTCGGGATACAGCACCCCGGCGCGGTGCGAGCCGGGCAGAACCCACAAGCACCCGTTGTCCACAGCGGCATCATCGAGCGCGATCCAAGCTCCCGTGAGGGATCGATCCCGGGTCGCTATGAAGTGCTCGTCCTGGTGCCAGGCCTGGCCGAGCTTTCCCTCGGACTTCATGAACAGCATTGACTGCATGGCCTTGACGTTGGGGCCGATCACACGGGTCAACGCATCGACGACCGCCGGGTGCCGCATTGCCTCACGGATCATCGGGGAGATCTTGTGCGGGAAGTTCAGGGCGACGTAGCGGCGCATCGCGTCCTCGTCGGACTCATTGCGCGCGGCAGCCTGGATCCCGCCGACCGTGCCTCGCTCGCCGCGACAGATCTTGGCCGCCTCGGCGCACAGCGCGGCAACTTCCTCGCCAACCAACGCGCCCTCGAGGACCGTGTAGCCCTCTTCGGCGTAGGTATCCATCTGTTGATCAATGATTGGCACGAGTCCACTGTGGCGGGTAGTCACGCAGGAAACCATGGGCCATCCACGCAATAGACTGTCTGATCATGACATCAGTGCGGGTGGGGAAGGTCGGGTCGGCCGTGTATCCGCCAGGTGCCGAGATCGGTTCACGCCTCCTCTCGGAGTTTCAGTTCGTCTGGATCCTGCGTGGGAGCGCCGCTTGGTGGTTCGCCGGAGATACCCGCGAACTGAGACCAGGTCAGCTGCTTCTCGTCCCACCCGGTCATGAGGACCGGTGGCAATGGGATCGACACCAACCGACGACCCACGGCTATGTCTACTTCCGCTTCTCGAGCGACCGGCGCACCCGCTCTGACAGCGATCCCTGGCCGCTTCTGCGGTCGATGAGCCATGACGATCCGTTGCCGACAACGCTTCGCTACCTGCTCAACCTGGACATGACAGCCGAGCGCGACCAAGTCACTGCAGCGGAGATCGTCCGGTTCGTGCTGACTCTGTTCGTCCGCGGTGCCCCCGGCCACCAGCGGGCCGGCTTGCCCCCAGCCGTGGATGCGGTGATCGAGCACGTCTACCAGGCCTGGACGCCATCCGGTGTGGCGCGGGCTGTGAGCCTGGACGAGCTGGCGGCTGCTGCGTCAGTGTCATCCGGTCATCTCTGCCGACTGTTCGCCGACCGCTTTGGGGTTGGACCGATCACCGCGTTCGAGCTGCTGCGCCTGGCCAGGGCGGCCACCCTGTTGTCTCAGAGCGACGTCCCGATCACAGCCATCGCGAGGACCTGCGGCTTCGCCGACCCCGAACATTTTTCGCACCGGTTCCGACGCGTCTACGACCAGCCTCCGGGCCGCTACCGCAACACACCCGACGCCCCGGACCCCTCCGCGCCACTCGCGGCCGCCCGACTGCTACCCATCGCCACGCGCCTGTTGCGCTGAACCGCCGCGGTCCAACCAACCGGAGGCATGAGCTGGGCTGGCCAGAAGCCGTCACGAGCCGGTCTCACGAGGCTCGGTAAGCTGCTCGCCCTATCCCACGTTCCGCCGCGGCATCCAGGACGCGCTGCGACTCTCCCGCGTCGTGGACCGCTACGAGCGACGAAGCTGCACTCCACGCTGGTCAAACGCCGCACCACCAGCCTCGCCCGCCTGGACGCTCTGCTGGAGATCTCAGGCCCGCACTGGCACGCCGCATTCGGCGCCGACCTCGGCAACAAGACACCGCTGCGGTTCCTCGCCGCCGGATACGCCGAACCGCACACCGTCAAACGGTTCGGCCAGGCCCGTCTCACCCGCTTCCTCTACCGGCACTCCCGAGGCACCTGGGGCGCCCCGCACGCCGACACCATAATCGCGGCCGCCACCGCCACCAGCCAGCTATGGCAAGACGACCTGTCCTTTCCAGAACTCACCGAAGACATCGCAGTAGAGGCGCGGCTGGCACTAGCGGTCACCGAGGAGATCAAGGAACTCGACGAACGCGTCAACGCGCTTGTCCGCGAGATCGACCCCGACGGCATCATCGCCTCGGTGCCAGGCGTCGGGCCGGTCATCGGCGCGGTCATCCTCGGGCGCATCGGCGACACCAGCCGGTTCCACTTGCTGGCAGCGGCGCGGGCCTTCACCGGCCTGGTCCCGACCCTCGACGCGTCCGGGACGACAGGACACCATGGAGGCCTCAGCAAGCGAGGCGATGCCCTCCTGCGTGAAGCCCTGTTCCTGGCCGCCAACCAGGCCCGGCGACTCGACCCAACCCTGGCCGCCAAATACCGGAGGTCTGGCTAGTGCGTCGTGTTCTCGGCTCTGGCGGAGGGCGGTGTCGATTCCGGTGTCGCGGAGCCTGTGGCTGCTGCCCTTGAGGGTGGGTGATGACTTCGGCGTGGTGGACGATGCGGTCGATCATCGCCGCGGCGACGACTTGGTCGCCGAAGACGTCGCCCCAGCGGGCGAAGGGCAGGTTGCTGGTCAGGATCAGCGAGGCGTGTTCGTAGCGGGATGAGACGAGTTGGAAGAAACAGGTTCGCGGCGTCTTGCTCGAAGGGTATGTAAGCCGACCTCGTCGACGATCAGCAGGCCGTAGCGTCGTAGCCGGGCGAGCTCGTCGGCGAGCCGACCGGCGTCGTGGGCGGTCGGAGGCCGCCGAGGTCGGGAGGTCCGGGGGATCAGACGCGGCCTCAAGCAGATCTGTCTGCGCTTCCGTAGGTCGCGAACATCGCGATGGTGGCGGCGGCGAAGGCCGAGGCAACGGTGCGCTGGGCGAGCAGGCACATTTGTTGCGCGTGCCCGCGAGCGCTTGGTGATTCCCCGCATGGCTTGGACTGGTCCGCTGCTCATCAGTCCTTGGCCTCAGCTGGCCTGGGGCCGTTTCTCCGCCACCGGGTGGGCTCGATGCCTGTTGCGGCTTTGAAGCGGGTGGCGAAGTAGAACTGGCTGCTGAAACCGGTGGCCCGCGCGATGCTGGCGATCGACATGGAGGTCGAGTCGAGGAGTTGCTGGGCGCGCTCGATGCGGCGCTGTTCGACGAACCTTGAGGGGGCGACCCCCAGCTGCTCCTTGAACAGGTGGCTGAGCCGGGACGGGGAGAGGTGCACAACGGCCGCGATCGTAGGCACGTCGATCGGCTGGTGTAGATGCCCCGCGATGAAGTCGATCGCATCATGTATCCGACCGTCGACCCGCTGGCCTCCCGGCGCGGTCGCGTCGAGCCACAGCAGAGCACGTTCCAGGCTGTTCATTGCCAGGGGTCGGCTGTGGGTCGTGGGAGCGTGGGTTGCCGCGACCATGTCCAGCAATGCTTGATCAACACGCGCGAGAAGAGCCGGATCCCGCGATGGCAACCAACGCACCCCGGCCGCTAACTCGGGCCATCCCAGCCACAAGGACCATGACCCCATCGGCTGGAAGTGCGCCCACACGATTTCCCACGGCTGGTCGGGATCGACGGTTCCGAAGTCCTGGGCCACCCCTGGAAGCCACAGCACCGTGTCCCCCGGGATCATCTCGCGAGAAAGCCTGGCGGACCGGGCCCGCACGCGACCGCCACCGGATCGGGTGTGTACCAGAAGCGGGGTCGGTGTCCCGTCCGGTCGCCAGCACCAACTCGGCTCGCGCCGCTCGTGTCCGGTCAACAGCGTCCGCACAGGCGGGCAGGGGGTCTCCCTTGCCGGGCGCGGTGGGTCCAGATCCATGGCAGCAGGATCTCAAATGCGCTCGGCCGCTCAGCGCATGGTCGTCGTACCTGACCACTGCTTGTGTGGAGACGCCGGTGGATCGCCCGGATCGCCGGGACAAAAGCGAGGAGCAGAGGATGCGAAACACCTTCACCCAGGCCGAGGTCGAGAGCTACCGTCAGAACGGCTTCCTGATCGTCGAGGACTTCCTGGACTCCGGCGAGCTCGAACGATGGCGGCAGGTCGTGACCGAGACGGTGACGGCAAGCCCGCAGCCGATGACCGGCAAGAACAGCGAAAAGGCGTTCACCCAACGCATGCACCTGCGTCGCCGAGACGAGGCCGCACGCGACCTCGTCGACGACCAGCAGATCGGTCGACTGGTTGCCGAACTCGAGGGACTCGACAGCGTCCGGCTTTACCTCGATCAGGCGTTGGTCAAGGAGCCGTACGGCGCGCCGACCCAGTACCACCTGGACATCCCATGGTGGAGCTTCGACTCAGACCACGCCTGCACGATCTGGGTGGCGCTCGATGACGCCACCCTGGCCAACGGGTGCCTCTGGTTCCTCCCGGGCAGCCATCACCGGCGCCTGTCCTCAGCCGTCGACCTCGGACCGGACCACGGGGCCCTGTTCGCGACGCACCCCGAGGCGGCCGCACCGCCTGTCGCCGCGCCACTACCGGCCGGCGGCTGCACCTTCCACAACGGCCATACCATCCATGGGGCCGGGGTCAACATGACCCCGGGCCGCCGGCGCGCGATGACCATCGCGTTCATGCCCGGTGACGCGACGTGGAACGGCACCCACGACATTCAGGTTCTCGGCGAGGAGTACCTGCAGACGCTGACAGTCGGAGATCCAATCGATCACGAAGGCAGGCATCCCCGTGTGTATGCGGGCTGAGCTCGGCCTCACCGTGCGACCCGAGATCGTCCGCCGGTGGGTGGGCGGTGGCGGGCATTGGACCGGGCATCCCTCGAAGAGGAGTCGAATAACGTCGGTCATGACCGCGGTCGCCGCCGAGGATCTTCGGCGCCAGCCGGCGGATTCCTCCACCGACTTCACGGGCGGTCGAAGTGTCCGGTCACACGATCTGCGCGCCGCCGACGTGTGTCCTGGCCATCGACGACTGGTTGTCGCCAAGCGAACCCCTCAGAGTGACCCGGGCGCACGCCACGGCCGTCACTAAGCTCACCACGTTTCCGTAGGTCATCCCTGCAGGAGCGGGGACCGTCACGGGTGTTCTTCGGCTGCGGCGTGGTTGCGGGCGCGCCTGTGAGGGGTCGGTCAAGGGCCCGGGCGTAGCTCGACCGCGTAGCGGCCGGAGGGGCCTTGACGGCGATCCCGTCTACTCGGGCCGCACCCAGGCGTAGCCGAAGGCGGGCAGCCGCAACGGTCGGTGATGCTGACCGGTGATGACGTCGGTGCCGCTGATCCCCTCCAAGACGACGGGTTCGCCTGTCACGTTTGTTGCACACACGAGCTCGTCGGGGGTGCCGGCACCACGACGGAGCACGAGCACCCGCGAATCGCTCTCCTCCACCTGCTGGGTGCCGAAGGGTGAGAACGCCGACTGACCGCGGCGGGCCTCGAGCATCGCGGCCAAGCCGCCGAACACGGCTTTGCGCCGCGGGTGGTGGTGCAGCTGCTCGACGAGCTCGTCGGGCACTGTTGCATTGAGCCATCGCGGGAGGCCGGCACAGCAAATTTTCCTGCCGGCCGCCTCACGACGAGTTGCGAACGGCGCAATTGTGCCGTCGAGTCGCTACAAAGGGACGCCTTGGGCGAGGTCGAGTGCAACTGGGCCGCAAGATTTGCGGCGAGACGTTCGCGGAATCGCTCAATGCAACAGTGCCACCCGGGATGAGCTCGTCGAGGACCCGTGGGTAGACCGGTGCCCGGTCCGTGGTGACCTCGACGGGCACGA
>JACCVZ010000145.1 GCA_013697905.1 Nocardioidaceae bacterium | reverse complement strand
CTCTTCTCCGCGACCTTCTACCCGGTCTCGACCTACCCCGGCCTGGTCGAGGACATCGTGCAGCTGACACCGCTCTACCAAGGCGTCGTGCTGTGCCGAAGCATGGCGCTGGGTTCGATGGGTTGGGACTGCCTGGTCGCGGCCTGCTATCTCACGGTGATGGGCTCGGCGGGGCTCTACGTCGCGTCGCGGCGGGTCGGCACGCTGCTGCTCAAGTAGTAAGGCTGTCCGGGCCGTCGACGGTGCGGTCGAGTTCTGCGGTCATCATGGCCTGCAGCCGCGGCCAGTCGTCGTCGAAGGCTAGGTCGCGCGCATTGTCTTCGAGCATCGCGCGGAAGAGTGCGGCCGAGCCGATCACGCCGACGTCCATGTGCTTGAACACCTCGAGCGTCACGGTGCCGTAGAGACGGGCCCAGGCGCGGATGAAGACCCAGCTCACCCCGATAGGCATGCCGGGGAAGTCGCAGGGCAGCATGCCGGCCTCACGTTGCGTCGTCAACGAGACCAGCACCTCGGGGTCGAGCTCGTCATCGGCGGGGACACCGAAGCTGTAACGGTCCCAGAGCCGCCGGTAGATGTCGCCGAAGAACGACGCGAACGCGATCACACCCTCGTCCGGCTCCCCGTCGTGGCCGGTGGCCGGGTTGGCGAACAAGAGGCCGAACTCTTCGCGGTGGCTCAGCGCCCACTGCCGGAAGGAGATCGCGGAGGCCAGGATCTGGGCTGCCGGGTCGTCGTCGGGTTGCCGGTCCCGGGCGGCGACCAGGGTGTCGACAACGTCACGGAAAATGGACCGGCAGACGAGCAGGAGCAGCTCCTGGTGGCTGTCGACGTACCGGTAGAGCGCGGGAGCGGTCATCCCCATCTCGGCCGCCACGGCACGCAGCGAGAGCACGTCGCCGCTCGGCAGCAGCCGCCGCGAGACCTCGACGATCTCCTCATACGTCGCCTGCCGCTGGCGCTCACGGCGGGTGGGCGCCACGGTGTCGGCCGGTGGGGTCGTGGTCATCGGCACCTCCTCGGTCCTATCATGCAAGGTTAGTATCGTAAACGCTTGACATTCCAGTTAACATCCTAAACAGTAAACGCTGTTAGCAAAAGTAACGGCATGTCAGGGGAACATCATGATGCAGCGATGGGGCGGGTTCGTCGCCTACAGAGCCAAGGCCGTCCTCGCGATCGGGGTCGCGGTCGTGATCGCAGCCGCCGTGTACGGCGTCGGGGTCTTCGGAGTGCTCGGCCAGGGCGGGTTCGACGACCCGACGAGCGAGTCGGCTCACCAGCTGGCGGCCGAGCAAACAGCCTTCGGCGGTCATGACACCGATGTGGTCGCGATCTACTCCAGCGACGACCTGCAAGCCGACGATCCAGAATTCGTCACGGCGGTGACGAGAGTGGTCGACGAGCTACCCACGTCAGCAGTCGCGCACACCGTCCCTTACTACGCCACCACGGGGTCTGGGCTCGTGAGCAACGACGGCCACGCGGCGATGGTCGTGCTGAGGCTCGAAGGGCAGACCCAGGACGACAGGCTCGTCAATTTCGACGTCGTCAAGGACAGACTGACGGCGGACGGTCTGACCACCAACGTGGGGGGTCCGTGGGCGGTGTTCGACGACGTCAACGAGACCGTCTCGGCTGACATCGCTCGTGCGGAGTCGATCTCGATGCCGATCGTGTTCTTGCTGTGCCTGCTGATCTTCGGCAGCGTGGTGTCGGCCCTGATGCCGGGACTGATCGGCGGTGTCGCGGTCTTCGGCGCGCTCGCAGTCGTGCGCCTCGTCACCACCGTCACCGATGTGTCGATCTTCGCCATCAACATCATCACCCTCATCGGGATGGGACTTGCGATTGACTACGCGCTGTTCGTCGTGAGCCGGTTCCGCGAGGAACTGGCGCGCCAGGACGGCACCGACCGTCAGCACGTCGACGCCGCCGTCGTCTCGACGATGATGACGGCCGGTCGCACGGTGCTGTTCTCCGGCCTCACGGTTGCCGCGTCGCTGGCTTCGCTGCTGATCTTCCCGCAGAACTTTTTGCGATCGATGGGCTACGGCGGCGTCGCAGCGGTCCTCGTCGCGATGCTTACGGCGCTCACCCTGCTGCCTGCGTTGCTCGCCGTCCTCGGCACCCGAATCGAGTTCGGCGCGATGCCCTGGCGCAGGCGCCGACTGGCTGGCGCTCCTGCGATGTCTGGCGCATGGGCGCGGATCGGGCACAGTGTGATGCGCCGCCCGGTCGCCTACCTGGCCGTGATCGTGGTCGCCCTGCTTGCGCTGGGAGCACCGTTCCTTAGCGCGAAGTGGGGAAGTGTCGACTACCGGGTGCTCCCGCCGGACTCGCCGAGCCACGTGGCGGCCAAGCAACAGGCCGACGAATTTGGTGGGGAGCGGTCGACGGCCAACGTCGTGGTGTCCGGAGCCGACGATGCCACGCTTTCGACGTACGCCGACCGGCTGCGCGCCGTCGACGGGGTGACGTCGGTCGAAGTGCTCGAGGAGGCAGCAGCAGACAGCCAACCCGGCGCGCTCCTCCAGGCGAACTGGGCAGGCAACGGCCAGACGCAGCGGTCGCAGGACATCGTCAAGCAGCTTCGCGCCGTCGACCCCGGAGGCGACGCGAGGGCGCTGGTCGGAGGTACCTCGGCCGAGACGGTCGACCTGGTGGACTCCATCGGAGCGCACCTGCCGTGGATGGGCCTGCTCGTGGTGGCCGTCATGCTGGTGCTGCTGTTCTTGGCCTTCGGCTCGGTCGTGCTGCCGATCAAGGCCGTTGCGATGAACGCCATCTCCATCGCGGCGTCCTTCGGTGTCGTCACCTGGATCTTCCAGGACGGTCATCTGGCAGGACTTCTGGGATTCACCTCACCGGGCTTCTTGGATGCAACGCAGCCGATCTTGATGCTGGGCATCTTGTTCGGGCTGTCGATGGACTACGAGGTGTTCTTGCTGTCGCGAGTCCGCGAGGAGTGGGACCGCACGCACGACAACACCGCAGCGGTCGCGATCGGGCTGCAGCGCAGCGGTGCCATCATCACCAGCGCAGCCGTGCTGCTGGCCGTCGTCATCGGTGGGTTCGCCACCTCCGGGATCGTCTTTATGAAGATGATCGGTATCGGCATGCTGGTCGCGGTGCTTCTTGACGCGACCGTCGTGCGGGCTCTGCTCGTTCCGGCAACTATGCGCCTGCTGGGTGCCGCCAACTGGTGGGCACCCGGCCCACTACGCCGGTGGTGGGACCGGCACGGCCTGCGCGAGCACGACGCTGCGCCCGCCGACACGGCTCGGGTCAGCGAGGCGGAGTTGGTCGCACGCTGAGGCCCCGCTGCGGTTGAACGATCGGGTGACTCGTCCAGCGTGGTGCAGCAACAGCGCGGAGGATGCCACACTGGCGCGCATGTCTGACGCACAGGCGGAGGTCGCCGTCATCGGGGGCTCGGGCTTCTACGAGTTCCTGGCCGGCCCGTACGAGGTCGATCTGTCGACGCCGTACGGCGACCCATCGGCGTCGATCGCGATCGGCGAGGTGTCAGGTCGACAGGTGGCCTTCCTGCCCCGGCACGGCCGCCACCACGAGTTCCCGCCCCACCGGGTGAACTACCGGGCGAATCTGTGGGCGTTGAGGTCGCTCGGCGTACGCCGGATCATCGCGCCGTGCGCCGTGGGCAGCCTGCAGCCCGAGCTCGGACCCGGCGCACTCGTGGTGCCCGACCAGCTCGTCGACCGCACCAGCGGCCGCGTGCAGACCTACTTCGACACCGGCGCCGGGCATGTCGGGTTCGCCGATCCCTACTGCCCGGCACTGCGGGCATCGCTCGCCCAAGCTGACGCCGCGATCGTCGCAGGCGGTGCGATGGTCGTCGTCGAGGGACCGAGGTTCTCCACCCGAGCGGAGTCGCAGTGGTATGCCGCACAGGGCTGGTCGCTCGTCAACATGACCGGTCATCCTGAGGCTGTGCTCGCACGCGAGCTGGCGGTCTGCTACGCCGCGATCGCCCTTGTCACCGACCGCGATGCGGGGGTGCAGACGGGCGGGTCGGTCAGCCAGGCCGAGGTCTTCGCCGAGTTCGGCCGCAACATCGACCGGCTGCGCGACCTGCTCGAGGGGGTCGTGGCGGGGCTGCCGGCTGAGCGCGCAGGCTGTGACTGCGCTCGCGCCCTGGACGGCATCGACCTACCGTTCGAGCTGCCTTGACGCCCTCTTCCCGGCGCAACGATCCGACTGTGTGGTTGCCCGGGCGACGTGAGAGTCGCATCGTTGCGCGCCGCAGCCGAGGTGAGGCTCGATGAGGGTGCTGTTGACAGGTGCAGCCGGCTTCATCGGCGGCGCCGTCCACTCGACGCTGGAGTCGCGGGGCCACCAGGTCATCGCCCTCGACGCCTTGATCCCGCAGGCGCACGGTGCGCAGGCGGGCAGCGCGATCGACGCCGGCGTACATTTGGTCGACGTCACTGACGCCGAGCGGTTGGCACCACTTCTCGACGGTGTCGACGTGGTGTGCCACCAGGCGGCGATGGTCGGTGCCGGTGTGACACCGTCCGACATGCCGCTGTTCGCGCGCCACAACGACCTCGGCACCGCCGTCCTCCTCGCCGCCATGGCGGAGTCCGGCAATACCCGGCTGGTCTTCGCGTCGTCGATGGTCGTGTACGGCGACGGCCGTTACACCTGTCCCGTGCACGGCGACCAACCTGCGGCGACCCGCAGTCTGGAAGCGCTGGAAGCCCGGCGGTTCGACGTCGCGTGCGGGGTCTGTGGTCGTCCGATGGGCTGGGCGCTCATCGACGAAGACGCGCGGCTGCTGCCGCGCAGCAGCTACGCCGCCAGCAAGGTCGCGCAGGAGCACTACACACGTGCGTGGACCCGCCAGCTTCCCGGCGCCGCGATCGGCCTGCGCTACCACAACGTCTACGGCCCGCTGATGCCCGCAGACACGCCGTACTCCGGGGTGGCGGCCATGTTCCGCTCGGCGATCGCGCGTGGGGAGCCGCCGGTGGTCTTCGAGGACGGGGGCCAGATGCGCGACTTCGTGCACGTCTCGGACGTCGCGACAGCGAACGTGCTGGCGGTCGAAAAGGTGGCCGAGCTGCCTCCCGACACCTACGCCGCCTACAACATCTGCTCCGGTCGCCCGGTTTCTATCGCGGACGTGGCTGCGATGGTCGCCGCCGGGACCGGCGACGAGCGGCTGACACCGACGGTCACCAGTGAGTTCCGGTCCGGCGACGTACGGCACATCGTGGCCAGTCCGCAGCGGGCAGCGCTTGACCTTGGATTCACTGCAGCGGTCAGCCCCGAGGAGGGGCTGCGCCAGTTTGTCGACGCGCCGTTGCGCGAGCGTTGAGCCAGCTTGCGGGCTCAGGCGTCGGCTTTGCGGTCGCCAGCTACCAGCCGGTGAAGAGCAGGTGCTGGACGACCAGGGCGAGCACTACCTGCAGGGGCAGCCCGATCCGGCGCCAGCGCTCGGGCAGCAGTGCCGTCCCGACCAGCAGCCACGGCACGAACGGTAGCCAGATCCGCTCTACCTCGCCTCGGCTCAGGCCGGACAGGTCGACCAGGGCGATGGTGATGACCGCGGCGACCGTCAGTACCACGCCCGTGCGCTCATGGCTCCTGCGCGGCCAGGTCCCCTTCACTCGTGACAGTGCCTGCGCCGCTGCCGTCCCGACGACCGGGCCGGCGCTGAACGACAGCGCAGCAAGGTTGCCCCAGAGCCAGTAGCTCGACGGCCGGACCTTCGATACCCCGCGGTAGTAGCGCTCGCGCAGGGCGGGGAAGGCCTCCCACCAGGAGAAGCCGGCAGCAGCGAACGCGATCACGACCGCGGCAGCGGCCGCCACCGCCCACGGCAGCGGCCGGAAGCTGCGCGCGGCCACGAGCACGCCAAGAGCAAGGACCCCGAGCACCGGCAGGCCGTACGACATGAGCACGCAGAAGCCGAGCAGCAGGCCGGCCAGCAGACCCCAGAGCGCGGTCGCGCGCGACTTCGAGCGCGTCGCGGCGACCGCCAGACAAGTCAGCCCCCACGCGGCGACCGCGGCGAACATCGCGTCCGCCGACACCGCCATCCAGATCGCGGCCGGCCCGACGACGAGGAACGGTGCTGCCGAGCGTGCGCTGCTCTCGGCGCCCAGCGTCCGTAGCGTGATCAGTACGGCGACCGGCGTCGTCGCGGCCAGCGCGATGACCACCGATCCTGCGGCCAGCCCGCCGCCGAGCCCGAGCGCCACCAGGAGTACGAAGAAGAGCACCGCACCCGGGGGATGCCCCGAAAGGTGCACCGACCAGTGGGCAGGGTTGTCGTAGTCGATGCGGGCGACGTATTCGTGCAGCATGGTCGAGACGTCGCCCCAGGAGGTGATCGTGCGCGCCGTCCGCAGGTACTCGTAGCCGGACTGGAGGATGACCCCGATGCCGTCCCAACCGTCGACGGTCGCGAGCGAGACCATCCATGCCGCCCCGAGGGCGTAGGCCCCAAGCAACAGCCGCCCCCAGCTGGCCTCCGCGGCGAACCGTCGCGCGTACACCAGCGTTACGCCGGCGACGAGGACTGACGCGATGGTGCCGGGACCCCAGCGCGGGTCCCACTTGGCGTGCAGCGGAGGGAACGATCTCACGTGCACGTTCCAGTCGAAGATTGCGGGGACTGCCATCGCGACGACCATCAGGGTCACCGACACCAGCAGGCCGCCGAGGGCCGGTCCGGTCAGCCCGCGCAGAGGGGAGGGCAGCCGCGACCGGCCGTGATTGGTGGAAGTCACGGGGCCGGCGGGCATGGCGTCGAGCCTAATGCGCGAGCCAGCGCAGGCCAGCTGGATCGGCATATGCGGTTGGCGCAGCACTTGCGCCGATGTGGGCGGGCGGAGGGTGCTCAGTCCAGCCCGTCGCGGAGCGGACCGGCGGGGCGCCCGTACGACGTGGCCACGATCTCGGCGACGACGGACAGGGCGATCTCGCCGGGCGCTTTGCCGCCGATGTTGAGCCCGGCGGGGACGTGCAGCCGCCGCAGGGTGTGATCGGGAAGGTTCTCCCCCTGCAGTGCAGCGAACACGGTCTCGGCTCGTCGCCGACTGCCCATCATGGCGATGTACCCGGCGTCGCCGTCGAGTGCCGACCGCAACAGCTCAAGCGTCTGCGGGGTGTCGTGGTCGCAGAACACCAACGCGTCGTCGGCGTCGAGCGGGTTCTGGGCGAGCCACGTCGCGGGGTCGGTGGCCGCGTCGGTGCCCGTGCCCACCTTGGGACCAGGCGCCTCTGCATCGCGATGGTCGAGGACGGTCGTGGGGCGGCCCACCTGCTCGGCGATCGCGACGATGGCAGCGGCGATCGGGTTGTACGTCACGACGACGATGCGACCTTGCCGTTCGGGAGTCGGGCGGGTCGGGTCCTCGTGTCCTGCCGGGACTTCCGGCACCCTGGGTTCGCTCATGACGCGACCTTAGTGCCGCATGTCGAAAGTCTGCGCACGCTTGCATCAAGGCCTCCTGGCACACGGCTCTCATGTTCCGCGGCCATGGGGACACGAGCGCAGGGCAAACTGGGCGGGTGACGGTCGACGACGGGTTCCTTCCCGAGCAGCGTGCCCGCCGGCTGCGGTGGGAGATCGTCATCGTCCTTGCCCTGTCGCTCGGGCAGTCCGCGGTGTACTCCGTCATCAGCCTCGTCGCCAAGCTCACCTCGCCCGGCGGTCTGTCGTCACAGACGGCCACACTGAACCCGAGCTTCACGCCACGACCGCTGCTCGACCTGAGCTACCAGCTGGCCGGCATCGCCTTCGCGATGGTCCCGGTCGCGCTTGCGCTGTATCTGCTCAGCGGCGGCGGTGCGTCCGCGACGCGACGGCTCGGTCTTGACGTCCCGCGTCGGCGTACCGCTCTCAGCGACCTCGGCTACGGCGCCGGGCTCGCAGCCCTCATCGGCGTCCCCGGTCTCGGCTTCTACTACCTCGCGAAGGAGCTCGGCATCAACGCCACCGTCGTCGCCAGTGGGCTGACGGACCACTGGTGGACGATCCCGGTGCTCGTGCTCGCGGCCGCCCAGAACGCCGTCCTCGAGGAGATCGTGGTCGTCGGCTACCTGATGACCCGGCTGCGCGAGCTCGGCTTCGATGCATGGCCGACGCTCGCCGCCAGCGCCTTGCTGCGCGGCAGCTACCACCTCTACCAGGGGTTCGGGGCGTTCGTGGGGAACGCGGTGATGGGGCTGGTCTTCGGCTACTTCTACCAGCGCAGGGGCCGGGTGCTGCCGTTGATCGTCGCCCATACGGTGATCGACATCGTCGCGTTCGTGGGCTACAGCCTGCTGCGTGACACCCTGAACCTCTGACCGCCGCGACCGGAGCCGTCACATCGAGGGGAGGCGCGGCGCGCCGTCACAGTCTCGTAAGCCTGACGTGCCGCTTTCGCGGCCCCCTTGTCCCTTACCGTGGACACGTGACCCGCTGTGACGTCGTGCTGCCGTGTCGTGATGAGGCACCCGCGCTTCCGCAGTTGCTGCGCCGGATGCCTGCTGACGTTCGAGTCATCGTCGTCGACAACGGCTCGCGCGACGCCACCGCCGACGTGGCCCGTGAGCTCGGCGCCACTGTGGTCTACGAGTCCGTAGCCGGGTACGGCGCCGCGGTGCACGCCGGGGTGCTCGCCAGCACCGTCGACCTGGTGGCGGTGATGGACGGTGACGGCTCGATGGACCCCGCCGACCTGGTCCCCATGCTGGACGACGTCGAGGCGGGTCGCGCCACGATGGCTGTCGGACGACGCCGCCCGACCGTTCGCGGGGTGCTGCCGTGGCACGCCAGGGCCGGCAACATGGTCGTGCTCAGTTGGTTGCGTCGGCGTACCGGGCTGCCGGTGCACGACATCGCCCCGATGCGCGTGTGCCGCCGCCAAGACTTGCTCGACCTCGGTGTGCTCGACCGCCGCTTCGGCTACCCGGTCGAGCTGCTGGTCAAGGCGCAGGCGGCCGGATGGGTGTTCACCGAGCACGACATCAGCTACGGCCCCCGCGCGGCCGGAACCCGGTCGAAGGTGTCGGGGTCGGTTCGAGGGACGCTTCGTACGGCTCGTGACGTCGCCCGAGTCCTCGCTTGACGGCCGCAGGTAGCGCTACCCGGCTGCTGCTGGTCGCCAAAGCGCCGGTCGCCGGCCTCGCCAAGACGCGTCTGGCCGCCACCATTGGCGACGCGGCCGCTGCCGACCTCGCGGCCGCGGCTCTGCTCGACACCTTTGACGCCTGCGAGCAGACGGCCGGGCCTGCAGCCCGCATCGTCGCGCTGACCGGTGATCTGGCCCATGCCGCCCGCGGCTCTGAGATCACCGCCCGGCTCTCTCGGTGGCAGCTGGTCGAGCAACGGGGCGACTCGTTCGCCGCCCGCCTGGTGCACGCACACCACGACGCCGCCGCCATCTTCGGTCCGACCGCGCCGCTCGTCCAAATCGGCATGGACACCCCGCAGCTCACCCCCGACGACCTCCACCGATTGGCCGACATCGTCTCTGGCGGCCCGCGGAGCCTCGAAGCAGCCCTCGGGCCGGCGACGGACGGCGGCTGGTGGGGCCTTGCCACCCGCACCGCGGGGTACGTCGACGGCCTGCTCGACGTGGCAATGTCGCAGGACGACACGTGCGTGCTCACGCACGCCGCCCTCGAGACCGCCGGTGCCCGTGTCGCCGTCGCGCACAGCCTCGACGACGTCGACACGCTCGACGACGCCTGTCGCGTCGCGGCGCTCGCCCCGCACTCCCGCTTCGCCGGCGCATTCGCGAAGGTCTCCCAGGCGGTGCGCCGATGACGACCACCGCAGCGCCGCGAAACGATGCCCAGCAGAGCGCCGACGTACGCGTGCCGGTGCAGGGACGCCTCACGACGTCGGAGGCGTTCGCGGCTGCGCTGCGTGGTGAGCCATGCCGGGTAGTCGGCATAGGCGAGTCCGTAGCCGAGACGCTGCCGTTTCGGCGATGGACGGGCGACGCCGACGCCAGCGACCACGTCCTGCTGCGCCGCTGTTGCGGGGCAACCGTCGACCTTGGTTGCGGTCCAGGCCGGATGACCCACGCCCTGCTCAGCCTCGGCGTCAAGGCGCTCGGCATCGACCTGGTCGAGCAGGCGGTACAGCTCACCCGGGAGCGCGGCGCGATGGCGCTGCAGCGCGACATCTTCACCGACCTGCCTGGTGAAGGCCGCTGGACCACCGCGCTGCTGGCCGACGGCAACATCGGGATCGGCGGCGACCCCGTGCGGTTGCTACGTCGTGCCGCCTCGTTGGTCACTCCCGACGGCCGCATCATCGTCGACCTGGCCGCGCCCGGTGGACCCATCCGCGTGCACCGCATCGGGCTGGAGGTCGGCGGTCGCTCCACCCGTCGCTTCCCCTGGGCGATCGTCCCGGCCGACCAGCTCGAGCTGCTCGCCGAGCAGACGGCACTGCGTATTCTCGAAATTATCGACCACGAAGGCCGCTGGTTCGCGACCTTGCAGAGACGAGGCTCATCGTGAGGGCACCGGCGCATGCGTTGCCGCGGCCGGAGAGCTTCACCTCCCGGCTGCGCGGGCCGGAGGTGACCGCACGGGTCGGGCTGTGGCTGGGCATATGCTTCTTGATCGCATTCGTCACCGGTCTTTACAGCCACTTCCAGCAGGACATGCCCGGATGGTTGACGCTGCCGAGGCGCCCGGTCTCGCTGTACCGGGTGAGCCAGGGGCTGCATGTCATCTCGGGCACGGCCGCGGTGCCGCTACTCCTCGTCAAGCTGTGGTCGGTCTTCCCCAAGCTCTTCGAGCGAGTCGACCTCGGCAATGCACGCCGCCTCGGCCTCCAGCTGGCTGAGCGCGGGTCGATCGCACTGCTCATCTCGTCGGCGATTTTCCAGCTCTCGATCGGACTGGCGAACACCACCCACTGGTACCCGTGGAGCTTCTCGTTCCGCTCCACCCACTACGCCGTCGCCTGGGTGGTCATCGGATCTCTGCTCGTGCACATAGCGGTCAAGCTGCCGATCATCCGTTCCGCGATCACGGGCCCGGTCGATCCGCGCCCATCCCCTGAGCCGGCCGAGCCGGAGTACGCCGACGAGTACGCCGCCGTTCCGATGCCCTCCGAGACCGCCCCGCCGGCGGGTCCTCCCACGGCTGGACTGAGCCGCCGCGGCCTGCTCCGGGCCACCTGGCTGGCCACCGGGGTCGTCGTCTTGTCCACGGCCGGCGCCACGGTGCCGTTGCTGCGCAAGGTGTCGGTGTTCGGCGTGCGCTCCGGCGATGGACCGCAGGGTGTCCCGATCAACAAGAGCGCCCTCGCCGCCCGGGTCACCGAGCTCGCCCGAGACCCGAACTACCGGCTCGAGCTGAAGAACGGCGACCGCACGATGAAGCTGTCGCTGGATGACCTCACCCAGCTGCCGCAGAACACAGCGACCCTTCCGATCGCGTGCGTCGAAGGGTGGAGCGCCTCGGGAGAGTGGCGCGGCGTGCGGATGCGTGACGTCCTGTCCCTCGTCGACGCACCGGACGACGTCGATCTGATCGCCACCTCGCTGCAGAAGTCCGGCGCGTTCCGGGTCACCCGGCTGCCGTCGCAGTTCGTCAACGACCCGCTCACGCTGCTCGCGCTCGAGCTGAACGGCGAGCCGCTCAGCATCGACCACGGCTTCCCGTGTCGTCTCATCGCGCCGAACCGCCCCGGCGTACTCCAGACCAAGTGGCTGGCCAAGCTGGAGGTGCAGGCATGAGGGTGGTGCGCGGGCTCGTCGGACTGGCGGGCGTCGTCATCGCGGTTGTCGGCGTGCTCAAGGTCCTGGACAGGGGCTCGGCCACCGTCATCGAGGCGCTGAAGTGGTTCGTCGGCGGGACGCTGCTCCATGACGCTGTGCTGGCGCCGATCGTCGTGCTGCTTGGCGCCCTGGCGGTCCCCCGGGTGCCGACGTGGGCGCGGATGCCGCTGGTGACCGGGGTGATCGTGCTCGGCACCACGTCGGTGGCGGTCTTCCCGATGCTGACCGGCTTCGGGGCCATCTCGGACAACCCGACGCTGCTCGACCGCAACTACGCCGCGGGTTGGTGGGCGCTGGCGGCCCTGACCGGGCTAGGGATGGCGGCCGGTTGCTGGTGGCAACGGCGTACCGCTGCCGCCGACGGTTCCTCGACGGTGCCCGGTCCGGCGACGCCGGCGCCGGCCGACCGCCCAGAGCCGCCCGTCGGCCGACCGTGAGCAAGATTCTGGTGGTCGACGACGACCCGACGGTGCGTGAGGTGGTGCTGTCATACCTGCGGGCTGAGAAGTACGACGTGCAGGAGGCGGCCGACGGCGAGACCGCGTTGTCGATGGTCGGCCACGATCGCCCGGACCTGGTCGTGCTCGACGTGATGCTGCCGGGTGTCGACGGGCTCGAGGTGTGCCGGCGGCTCCGGGCACAAAGCGACCTGCCCGTCATCATGCTCACCGCGCTGGGCACCGCCGCCGACCGGG
>JACCVZ010000144.1 GCA_013697905.1 Nocardioidaceae bacterium | reverse complement strand
GTCGGCGTCGTGCAGGACGACCTGAACGGCGCCGCGTCGGCGTACGGGCTGATGTTCGGACCAGACACCTCCACCAGCAACCGCGCCACGATCGGCGGGATGGCGGGCAACAACTCGGCTGGCAGCGGCAGTGTGCGCTACGGCATGACGATCGACCACGTCCGAACCCTCGACGTCGTTCTTTCCGACGGGTCCCGGGCGCGGTTCGAGCCGGTCGACCCGGCCGAGCGCGAGCGCCGGGCAGCCCAGTCGACGCTGGAGGGGCGGATCTATCGCGGCCTGCCTGAGATCATCAACCGTCACACGCGCGCGATCGCCGAGGACTTCCCTGCCTTCTGGCGGCGCGCCGGTGGCTATCGGCTTGACCGGCTCGCGGACAACACGCCGTTCGACCTGGCGAAGTTCGTGGTCGGGTCGGAGGGCACCCTTGCCGTCGCGACGCAGGCCCTGGTCGACCTGGTGCCGAAACCGCGGCGCACCGTCTTCGCCGTTGGGCACTTCACCTCGGTCCCGGCCGCGATCGCCGCAACCACCGACGCGTTGGCGTGCGACCCCGCGCAGGTCGAGATGATGGACAAGACGATCCTGGACTTGTCGCGGCGAAAGATCGAGTACGCCGACCT
Source organism: Nocardioidaceae bacterium (assembly GCA_013697905.1). Taxonomy (GTDB): domain Bacteria; phylum Actinomycetota; class Actinomycetes; order Propionibacteriales; family Nocardioidaceae; genus JACDHG01. The sequence goes on along the minus strand of JACCVZ010000144.1, from coordinate 9,342 downwards.
CGGCAAGAGCCTCGACGGCGACCCGGCGGCACTGCTGTTCGTGTCGTTCACCGGCGACAGCGAGGCCGAGCTGGTGGCACGCCTCGATCGGCTCGACGCCTTGTGGCGCCAGAGCGGACACGGCTACCACACGCTCCGTGCCGTCACTCCCGCCCAGCAGTCGGCGCTGCTTAAGGTGCGCAAGTCGAGTCTCGGGCTGCTGATGGCGTCCTCGGTCGCCACCTTGCGTCCACTCGCGTTCGTCGAGGACACCGCCGTCGACCCCGCTCACCTCGCGGAGTACACCGAGCGTTTCAAGCGGCTGCTGGACGGCCACGGCCTGACCGCCGGCTTCTACGGCCACGCGTCCGTCGGCTGCCTGCATGTGCGGCCGTTCGTCGATGTCACCGATCCGGCGCAAGTCGCGACGATGCGCGCCGTCGCGATTGAGGTGAAAGACCTCGTCGCTGAGTTCGGCGGCGCAAACTCCAGCGAGCACGGGGACGGACTGGTCCGCAGCGAGTTCAATCGCAGCATCTTCGGAGACGACCTCTATGAGGGGATGCGGGAGGTCAAGCGCCTCTTCGACCCTGACAACGTGCTGAACCCGGGCAAGATCGTCGACGCACCGGCGATGACGGACAACCTGCGCGACCCAGCGCTGCCGCCGGCCGGCCCGATCCGCACGCTTCTGCAGTTCGATGTGGTCGGCGGCATGCGCGGTGCGGCCGATCGCTGCATGAACATCGGTCTGTGCCGCAAGAGCACTACCGGCGCGATGTGTCCGTCGTACATCGCGACCAAGATGGAAGAGCACTCGACGCGGGGCCGGGCGAACGCCTTGGTCAAGGCGCTGAGCGAGCCCGACCCCGCCGCTGCATTGGGCGATGAGCGGCTGCACGAGATCCTCGACCTCTGCCTGATGTGCAAGGCCTGCAAGAGCGAGTGCCCGCTCGGTGTCGACATGGCGACGCTGAAGAGCGAGACCCTCGCGCATCACCACGACGTGCACGGAGTGCCCCTGCGGTCGCGCGTCATCGGGGCGATCCGCACGCTGAACCGGCTGGGCGCCGTCACCGCACCGGTGTCGAACCTGCCGATGCGGGTGCGTCCGCTGCGGGCACTGATGGGTCGGGTGCTGGGCATCGCGCCGCAGCGCCCGCTGCCGGTCTTCGAGCGGGCCACGCTGACGCGGTGGTTTGCCCGGCGTACGCCGAGATCGGCGCCGGCGACCCAGGGCACGGTGACGTTCCTGGCCGACTCGTTCACCACCTTCACCGAGCCCGGCGTCGGCCAGGCGGCGATCGACCTCCTCGAGCGGGCGGGCTGGTCGGTGCGACTGGAGAGCCGCGGCTGTTGCGGCCGTGCGAGCCTGTCGAAGGGTCTCGTCGACGACGCGAAGAAGAAGGCCGGCCGGCTCGCCCGGCTGCTGACTGACTCCACCGAGCCGGGCTCGCCCATCGTGGGCATCGAGCCGTCGTGTCTGTTCACGCTTCGCGACGAGCACCTGGCGCTGCTGCCCGACGACCCACGGGTCCGCGACGTGTCCGGCCGGGTCCGCCAGGTCGAGGAGCTGTTGACGGAGGCGATCGATGACGGGCGGCTGGTGCTGAGTGCCGATTCTTGGCTCGCCGGGCGTCGGGTCGTCTACCACGGGCACTGCCACCAGAAGGCAGAGGTCGGTACGGCCGCGACGGTCGCGCTGCTGGAGCGGATCCCCGGCGCGGAGATTGTCGAGCTCGACGCCGGCTGCTGCGGCATGGCGGGGTCGTTCGGCTTCGAAGCCGAGCACTACGACGTGTCGATGGAGGTCGGCAACGACCGGCTGTTCCCGGCCGTGTTGGCCGAACCCGCCGACACCGTGCTGGCCGCGACGGGAGTCTCGTGCCGACAGCAAATCCATCACGGCACGGCCAGGAAGGCGATGCACCCCGTCGAGCTGGTGGCGACCGTGGTCGGCGGCCAGTGACGACCGTCTGGTGATCACCGTCACGTTCGACCTGTTCTCCGCGCTGATCGACTCACGGACCGGCGGGTCGGAGGCGTTCGGACGGCTCTGCCGCGACCGCGGCTGGCCGGTGACAGGCGTGCAGCTGTACGACGCGTGGGACCCGCTGAACAAGGCGGCTCAGCGCGACTGCCCAACGTGGGTGCCGTGGCGGGTGCCTGCGACGACGGCGCTCTACCGCGCGTACGGCGAGCTGCGGCTCGACGGTGACGCGCGCGCCGACATCGAGGCATTGGCGATGTCGATGAGCGACTGGCCGCTGTGGCCAGACGTCGCCGACGGTCTGCCCCGCCTGGCCGTGCACCACCGCGTCGGCCTGCTGTCGAACGTCGACGACGAGCTGTTGGCGCGCACCGCGGCCGCACCGCTCGTCGAGCCCGAAGTGGCGTTGACCTCGCAGCGGCTGCGGGCGTACAAGCCGCACCCTGAGATCTACCTGCGGGCACGAGACGTGCTGGGGAAGCTGGTGCACGTGGCGACGTCGGCGCGGGACGTGCGTGGGGCACTGGAGGCCGGCATCCCGACCGTCCGGCTGCGCCGCCCGGGTCACGAGCTCGACCCGGACGGTCCCCGTCCCTCATACGAGGTGGAGACGGTCGACGAGATTGCCGGCGTCCTCGACGACCTCGGCTGAAGCTTGGGTCGTGCCAGCACGGCTCCCTAGACCGGACGGCTCGTCGGCCGAGGAGGGCACCGACATCAGCTCACGCGTCCGTGCCATCCGAGAGGGAAGAGCGAGCGAGGCTCGATGACGCGGCACGGTCGTCGTCGTGGGGCTGCCGTACGCTGAGTTTCATGGCGGTGCCAGCAGGGGGAAGCGGACCCGGGGCCGGACCCCTGGCCGGCATCCTCGTGGTGGACCTCTCGCGGGCCCTGGCCGGACCACAAGCCGCGATGTTGCTCGGTGACCTCGGTGCGCGGGTCATCAAGATCGAGAACCCGAACGGCGGTGACGACACCCGTGGCTGGGGGCCGCCCTTTGTCAAGGCTGGGGGCGGCGTCGCCGAGCCAGGCGAGACCGGCGACTTCGAGTCGACGTACTTTTTCTCTTGCAACCGCAACAAGGAGTCGGTCACCACCGACCTGAAGAGCGACGAAGGCAAGGACCTGCTGACGCGGCTGGTGCGGCAGGCCGACGTGGTGGTCGAGAACTTCCGCACCGGTGTCCTCGATCGGCTCGGCTTCTCTATGAAACAGTTGCATGCCATCAACCCGCGCCTGGTGGTCCTGTCCATCACCGGCTTCGGCCACGACGGCCCCGAGGGTGGCCGCGCCGGCTACGACCAGATCGCTCAGGGCGAGGGCGGCCTGATGTCGCTGACCGGCACCGGACCTGACGACCCGACGCGAGTGGGGGTGCCGATCGGCGACTTGCTCGCTGGGATGTACGGCGCCTACGGCGTCGTGGCTGCGTTGCACGAGCGCGCCGAGACCGGCCGCGGCTCCGTCGTACGTACGTCGCTGTTGGCGGCCATCGTCGGTACCCACGCGTTCCAGGGCACGCGCTACACCGTCACAGGAGAGGTGCCCTACGGCCAGGGCAACCACCACCCGTCCATCTGCCCCTACGGTCTCTTCCACTGCAAGGACGGCCTGGTCCAGATCGCGGTCGGCAGCCAAGGCCTGTGGCGCCGGTTTGCCTCTGAGTTCGAGCTGCCGCTGGACGGTCCCGGGTTCGCGACCAACGCTGAGCGGGTGCGCAGCCGAGAGGCCGTGAATGGCGCGATCGACGCTGCTTTCGCCGCATACCCGCTGGACACGCTACTGCCGCGGCTGGACGAGATCGGGGTGCCTGCTGGTGAAGTGCGCACACTGGATCGGGTCTATGACTGGGAGCAGACGCGTTCGCAAGGGCTGCTCATCGAGGTCGACCACGCGACCGCCGGACCCATTCAATTGCCCGGACCGGCGCTGCGCTTCGACGGATCGAGCCCGGTCGAGCACACCGCGCCGCCGACACTGGGCCAGCACGACGATTCGGTGCGCCGATGGCTCGACGAGGCTGAGGGCGCCTGAGCATTCGGCGCCGGCCGCAGTTGGTCTGGGAGTCGCTTCTCGCCGGGTCCGTCGGGGTGCGGGCCGGCCATACCAGCGGTGTGCAGAGGCTCAGGGTGACCGTCAACGGCTGATGCTGAGGCCCGACTCGGTGACGGCCGTGCTGCACACGGCCTCGTCCTCCTCGCCGGTTCCTCCGCTGGCTCCCAGAGCGCCCAGCAGTGTCCCACCGCGATAGACCGGCACTGCTCCGGTCTGGGGTGTGAACCGTCCGTGAGTCATGGTGGTGATGGCGCCGGCGAAGTTCGGCATCGATGCCATCTTGTCCTTCTGCGCGGCGCTCGCAGTGCCGTACGCCGCAGCCGTCCACGCCTTGCCCTGTGCGACGTCGGCGCTCACCCAGGGCGCGCCGTCCATCCGGGCGAAGAACACGAGATGACCGGCGGCGTCCATGACCGCGAAGGACATAGCCACCCCCAGCTTGGACGCGGCCTCGCGGGCAGCGACGCAGAGGCTCTGGGCCTCGTCGAGAGTGAGCATGCTGCCATTCTGCCTGCCTGCGGTTGCTCGGGCTCAGGAACACCAGCGGAATGCCAAGTTCCGTCCCCCTCAGCGCACCCGGACATGTCCGATTTCTTTGGGCGTTACAGCGGAGCGGTACTCGCCCGCTGTGACCATCGCCGCGATCGCACTGTGCTCTGCGCAGAAGCGGGTGCCTGAGCCGGTATCAATCAGACGCCTGAATACCGGTTTCCGGCTTCGATGAGGAGTGTGCACAGGCTACGTCGCCGAAGAGGCGATCGCCGACACGATGGAGGGCCAGCAAGTTGCTCGCCGAACTGATCAGGGCGTCGTCTGAGCTGGAGCCGGTCACCACACTCTGTCGCGGCGGACATACTGGAGCTACCGAGAGAAGGGAAGTCGTTGTGATGGCTGCCGTACTGGTCCGGCCGAGGAGCCGGGTGATCGCCGGGGTGTGCGCCGGGCTCGCGCAAAGGTTCGACATGTCACCCAACACGGTCAGGTTGCTGTTCCTGCTCAGTTGCATCTTGCCGGGGCCGCAGTTCTTGATCTACATCGCGCTGTGGATCACGCTGCCTTCGGAGTAAGCGAACCTCAAGCTGGAGCCAGCTAAGTGGCCTCGGCCATGTCGTGCTCGAACCGTGTCTTCGGGTGTCCTTCGACCGCGCAGCCGATTCTCTCCTGGTAGACGGGGTCCATCGGAGGTAGCTGCTTCAGGGGGAACCAAGCGACCTCGACACTTTCCTCATCCGCGACATGCGCGGTGCCCGAGAGGTATCGGCAGCGAAAGAGGTGGTCCAGGTAGTACACCTCGTCCCCGTTGACGTGCACCGTGAGACCACTCGCATTGACCCATGCGAGGCTCTCGATCTCGACACGGACTCCCGTCTCTTCAGCTACCTCTCGTGCGGCGGCGACCGCTGGTTGTTCTCCTGGATCTACGATCCCGGTGACCGGGGTCCAGGCCAGGCTGTCGCTCCGCTGGATGAGCAGCACCTCGTCGCCTCGCAGCACTACGGCGGTGACGGCTGGGAGCCAAAGAGGCGAGTGGCCGACGTGCGTGCGTAGCGCGAGGACGAAGTCGGGGACTGGCATGCTCGGAAAACGTATCAGTCGGCATGCCGAAGGGGATGCGCTCCGGCGAGCGCCTTGCGCTCAGTCACCCTGGCGGATCTGGCCGAACAAACGCAACGCCAGCACCAGCGGCGCTAGAAGGTGGGTCTCACAAAGTTCGAACCTGCTTCCAGTCGTATGGTCTGCTCCTCGCGGGCGACCGTGACGTCGGCGGTCGACAAGGCCGGCGAGGGCGTCATTAGGTCGAGCTCGTCGTCGCTCCGGAGCGGGTCATGGTGGAACAGCACCACCCGGCCGACGCCCGCTGCTTCGGCCAAGCCGAGCGCATAGTCGATGGTCGAGTGCCCGAACGTCCGCCGTTCCGGATACTCCTCGGCCGTGTACTGCGCATCGTGGATCAGCACGTCGGCGTCCCTGGCCAACGCGAGCGCAGCCTCGTGTTAGGGCCCGAACCCGGCGGGGCCGTCGCCCATGGAGCCGGGACTGTGGTCGGAGAGGTAGGCCATCGTGTGCGCACCGTCATCGACCCGGTAGCCGAAGGTGCGGCCACCTTTGTGCGGGATCTCACGGGCGTGGACTGAGAAGCCCTCGATCTCGTGGTCACCCTCCTGCACGTGTCCGAACGACCAGTTCCCGCGTAGCTGACTCGGTCTGATCGGGAAGTGCGGCGGCGACATCGCCCTGGCCAGCAGCTCCTCGGCTGATCCGCCCTCCTGATCGGGCAGCAGCAGCCGAACCACGGCGTCGTCCTGATCCCCGGAACGAAAGAACGGCAGGCCCTGGGTGTGGTCCCAGTGCAGGTGGCCCAGCAGAATCGTGCCCCTGAACGGACGACCGCCCAGCAGCCTACAGACCCGCGCCAGGCCCGTACCCGCGTCTAGCAAGAGGGTGGGGTCCGCATCGTCTCGTGCGATCGCCACGCATGACGTGTTGCCGCCATGACGCACGAACTCAGGACCAGGCGCGGGCGTGGAGCCGCGCACCCCGCAGAGATGGATCTTCATGCGGTTGGCTGCGGACCGTCCTGCTCCTCACGCCGGTGACCCTCGGCGAGCTCATGAAGGGCCTCGGTGTCGACCTGCTCGGCCGCCGCCACGGCGACCCGGACCCGGGTACGGGCGCGCAGCGTGGACGTCCGGCTCCCGCCCTCGAGTAGGGCGCGTTCGCCGGCGACGGCGCCCGGCCCGAGCTCGGCGATGGGGTCACCGTCGACGAGCACCTCGAGGATGCCGTCCAGCAGGAGGAACAGCTCGTGCCCGGAGTCACCCTGTCTGACCAGTTCCTCGCCCTCGCGCAAGGTGCGGACCTTCGGCTTCCTCCCGCCTCGCATGACCGCCGCGGACAGCGTCCGCTCCAGTGCGGTCTCGGCCACAGTGACCAAAGCCGGACTGTCCACGTCACCCCAGGGACTGTGATCCCCGAAGCACTCCTTGGACCACCCGCTGAAATCGGTGAGCCCGCTCTTGGCTACCAGCACGCCACTGTCGTCGTACACCCAGTGCCGAGGGAATGGGCTGGCGCCAGTCATCCGCCCCTCGGCGGCCCCGTCAGCGTGCAAGGTGAGCTCAAGGGTCGTCCACACGGTCGGTGCGGCGAGTTGCACGAACGGGGGGCGGTTCACCGTCCGGGGCATCGGGGCACCGGTCCGCCCCCCCACCGTCTGCCGGAACCGGACCCAGCCGTCACCGACCTCCGGCTCGTTCTGCCGGTCCGGATAGGAGATGGCGGTGAACGTGGCCGATGAGCGACCCAGCCGCAGCGTCGTCGAACCGATAAACCCTTCGCCGGCATGGCCTTGCGCGGTGATCTGCCCTTCATCGTCGACCTCGATCCACGCCGCCAGGTAATTGGCGAAGCGAAACCGGTCAGCGTCGCGCCAGTCGGTCAGGTCACCGAGCTGGGGAGGCGGGGGCGCGTCGTAATGTCCCACCCCCAACGAGAACGGGATCTTCATAGGTCCGGGAATGGCCTCGGACGGGATCCATGAGACGGACGTGACTGAGGACGATCGACGCATTGTCGGCTCCTTCAAGAACGGCTGCCCTGAAGGCCTCAGAGTGGCACCGAATCGCCGCAACGTCCATGGGAGGCGACTCCAGTCAATCCTGGCCTTGCGAAACCCGTCGCATCGCATGCCTGGTCAGGGTTAACCCTCACCTGACATCCGCAACTCCAGGGTCAGCACGCTGGACCGCGTCTGGCTGCCGGAGGACGATCGACCCATGAGCATGACCACCCTCATCGTCGATGACCACGCCGGGTTCCGAGCCTCCGCACGCGTGCTGCTCGAGATGGAAGGGTTCGAGGTCGTCGGTGAAGCCGCCGACGGCGCGACCGGCGTAAGCGCTGCCGAGAGCCTTCGGCCCGAGTTCGTGCTCCTGGACGTCCAGCTGCCCGACACACATGGATTCGACGTTGCCCGCGAAATCCTAGGTCGAGGCCTCACCAAACGGGTCGTACTGGTGTCGAGCCGCGACGAGTCTGACTACGGTGACAGCATTCACTCGTCGGGAGCACTCGGATTCGTGCCGAAGGCTGAGCTGTCCGGCGACAGGCTGCGGGCGTTGTTCTTGAAGGAGCCGACATGCGGCTGACGGACAGAGCGGCAGGTCGATTGGCGTGGGTCGTCTTCGGTGCCTCTGTGGCGTTCTTCGTGTTCTCCGTCGTGCTGAAGATCCTCAACGCTGGGTCAAAATATGTCTCTCACGACGCCGGCGACCTGGCGGTGGAAGCCAGTTTTGTGCTGGCGATCGGCTCCTTCGCGGTCGCGGGGCTTCTCATCACCCGGCAACAGCCCCGCCACACCATCGGTTGGCTGATGCTGGCCATCGGGCTGACCTTGGCGTGGGGGGACCTTTCGGAGGGCTACATCCGTTACGCGCTGGCTACCAACCCGGGGTCGTTGCCTGGCCCCGGAATTGTCGTCGGTCTGTCGAGCTGGCTGTGGGTGCCGGCGATCGGCCTGGTGGGCACGTTCTTGATCCTCCTGTTCCCCGACGGCCATCTGCCCTCGCGGAGGTGGCGGGTCATCTCCTGGCTGTCGGGTCTGACGTTACTGGGCCTGTCCCTCGCCATGATGGTGGCACCGTCAAGCTACGAGGACGCCGGCATACCGTCCGTCTCCAACCCCTTCGAGATCGAAGCACTTGCGCCTGTGCTGCAACGCCTCGGACCACTGCTTGCCTTGTTCCCGCTGTGCATCCTGGCCTGTGCTGCCTCCCTTGTTGTGCGGTTTCGTCGATCGTCTGGCGTGAAGCGTCTGCAGCTGAAGTGGTTGGCCACCGCCGGCGCTCTGGCGGCCGCGCTCTACCTGTTGGCCATGCTCGCTTCATCCGTCGGCCCCGGTGCCAGGGACCCGGAGCCGGGCTGGGTGACGACGTTGACGGACGTGGCACTCGTGTGCTTCACCGTGATCCCCGTCGCGATCGGTGTGGCGGTCTTGAAGCACGGCTTGTACGACATCGATGTGGTGATCAACAAGGCGTTGGTGTTGGGGGTGTTGGCGGCGTTCATCACGGCGGTATATGTGGCGATCGTGGTTGGCGTCGGGAGTCTGGTGGGGCGTGGCGACGAGCCGAATCTGGCGTTGTCGATCGCGGCCACGGCGGTGGTGGCGGTGGCGTTCCAGCCGGTGCGCGACCGGGTGCAGCGGTTCGCGAACCGGTTGGTCTACGGGTCTCGGGCGACCCCGTATGAGGTGTTGTCGAACTTCGCCGACCGGGTCGGTGGCAGCTACGACGCGGCCGAGCTGCTGCCGATGATGG
>JACCVZ010000127.1 GCA_013697905.1 Nocardioidaceae bacterium | reverse complement strand
CGCCACCCATGGAACCAGCACACCAACCCGAAGCCGCAGAAGCGCGACCTCGACAACAAGTACAGCTGGGTGATGTCACCGCGCTGGTTCGACGGCAAGGACTACCTGGCTCTCGACACCGGCGGGGGACCTCTTGCCCGCCTCTGGTCAACCGCGCTCGCCGGCCTGGTCGACATCGGCTACGTACAGTCGACCGGCAGCAGCGTGAAGATCAACCTGCCGAAGACCGCACTCAAGGGCCCGGTCGAGCTGGAGTGGAAGATCCCGCAGTGGAGCAACACGATCGAGCGCAACCGGGCACGCACCTACTTCCAGGCGTACGCCGCTGCGTGTGCGCTTCACTTCGCCGAGAAGGCGCTGGTGGAGATCCGGGCCGGCCGGACCAAGACGTGGGAGAAGTTCACCGTGCCCGAGGAGGCCATCGGGTGTGGCTTCACCGAGGCCGTGCGCGGCGTGCTGTCGCACCACATGGTGATCCGTGACGGCAAGATCGCGAACTACCACCCCTACCCACCGACCCCGTGGAACGCCAACCCGCGCGACTCCTACGGCACCCCCGGCCCCTACGAGGACGCGGTCCAGGGGCAGCCGATCTTCGAGGAGAACGACCGCGAGCACTTCAAGGGCATCGACATCATGCGGACCGTCCGCAGCTTCGACCCGTGCCTGCCGTGCGGCGTGCACATGTACCTCGGGGACGGAAAGAAGCTCGAGCTGTTGCACTCCCCCACCCAGTCCGTGACCGGGGAGTAGACGCCTCGTGGCCGAAACCGAAGCCGCTGTCGACAGGTCCGAGCAGCTTCGGGCCGCTGGTGACCGCATCGACGCGTTGCTGGACGCGAGCTCGTCCGGCGGGGCGGTGGCGCGCGAGCGCGCCGAGGAGCTGGTGCGGCTCGTCGCCGACCTCTACGGCGCCGGTCTGGAGCGCGTGCTGACGATCATCGACGACGCGGGACGTCTCGACGACGACGTGCTCGCCGCGCTGGTCGCCGACGATCTCGTCGCCAGTTTGCTGCTCGTGCACAACCTCCACCCCTACGACGTCACGATGAGGGTCGAGCAGGCGCTCGAGGGTGTCCGCCCGTACCTCGGCTCGCACGGCGGCGACGTCGAGCTGCTGGAGGTCAGCGACACCGGCGTGGTCCGGTTGCGTTTGCTCGGCAGCTGCGACGGTTGCCCGTCGTCATCGGTGACGCTCAAGCTCGCGGTCGAGGGGGCGATCGAGGCAGCCGCTCCCGAGATCACCACCATCGAGGTGGAGACGCCGACCGAGGACCCCGCCGCGGTCACCGGCCCGGTGATCTCGATCGACTCGCTGCGCTCCCGTATCGGCAGTGCTGACCCGGTGCAGGAGAGCCACGACCACGGCTCGTCGTGGGAGCCGGTCCCCGAGCTGGCGACCCTTGTCGACGGCGCTGTCGTCTGCGCCGCCGTCGGCCAGACGCAGGTGCTCGGCTGCCGCATCGGCGCCGAGCTGTTCGCCTTCCGTGACCGTTGCGCGCGCTGTGAGGCAACGCTGGCCGGCGCCACGCTGGCACGACGGCTCGGCGGCGCCATCGGTGACGCCGTGCTGCGTTGCCCCAGCTGCCTGACTCACTACGAGGTACGACGCGCCGGGGCGTGCATCGAAGCCCCCGACCTGCACCTCGACCCGCTGCCGCTGCTCGTCAACGCCGGCGTCGCGTCCGTCGCCGTGCCTGTTGCGGTGACGGCATGACCGATGCCCTCGACCGGGTGGCGCGGTGAGCGGCTCGGCCTCCCCGCCGGGGCTCCGTGGCGGTGCCCCGCTCGCCTCCCTGCGGCGCATCACGACCACGCGGCCCGCACCGGTCGAGGGGGAGCGCTGCGAGATGTGTGCGGAGCCCATCAGCGAGGCGCACCAGCACGTGGTCAACCTCGAGAGCCGTGTGCTGATGTGCACCTGCCGCGGCTGCTACCTGCTGTTCAGCGACCAGCAGGCCGAACTGCGCTACCGCGCCGTGCCGGACCGCTACCTCTCGTTCCCGCGCTTCGACCTCGACGCCCGTCAGTACGACGAGCTGGAGATCCCGGTGGGGCTCGCCTTCCTCTTCAAGAACTCGGTGCAGAAACGCACCGTCGCCTTCTATCCCGGGCCGGCCGGCGCGACGGAGTCCGAGCTGCCGCTGGAGGCCTGGGAGCGCATCGTCGAGGCCAACCCGGAGCTCAACCAGCTGTTGCCCGACGTCGAGGCACTGCTGATCCGCGGAGCCGACCGGGGCCGCAACGAGTTCTCGTGCCACGTGGTACCGATCGACGCCTGCTACGAGCTGGTCGGCCAGCTGCGACAGCTGTGGCGTGGCTTCGACGGCGGCACCGAGGTGCACGAGGTGATGGACGCCTTCTTCGCCACCGTGGCCGAGCGCGCCAAGCCTGCGACCCCTGTCAAAGAGCCGTCCTGACGATGAGCGCCTTCACGTTCTCCGCCGTCGACGTCTTCGCCGAGCCCTATACCGTCACACCCCAGCTCACCGCCCGGCTGCGTATCGAGGAGTCCACGGGTGCGGTGATCCACGCCATCGCGCTGCGGTGCCAGGTGCGGATCGAGCCGCAGCGCCGGCGTTACAGCGCGGCGGAGGAGAGCGGCCTGCTGTCACTGTTCGGCAGCCGCGAACGCTGGCTCGACACCCTCAAGCCGTTCATGTGGATGCAGTGCAACACGATGGTCCAGGGGTTCACCACCATCACCG
>JACCVZ010000124.1 GCA_013697905.1 Nocardioidaceae bacterium | reverse complement strand
CGCCTGGGCACTGCTCGGTATGCTTGGTGGTCTCGGGCTCGCCTGCACCGGAGTTGCGCAGATCCTCCGCGGACGACGCACCGGTGAAGGGTAAACCTGAGCTGAACAGCATCTCGCCGACCTGAGGCTCGGCGTGGACTACCCTCGGCGGGGTTCCTAGTGGGCCCCGCTCGCGGGAAGATCGAGATCCCTGGACGATGCCCTCAAGAAGTGGGCAGACCCTTTGCCTGTGCTGGCTCGCCGTTTGCCTCGGTTCGGAGCTTCGTTGTACCTTTGCGCGAATCGTGCTGATCGCGCGGTGGGCATGCACGAGGAGGGCCATTGACAGGGGCCACCCCTGACCGGTCTGCTTCGGAAGAGCACGTGGTCAACGAGTTCGGCTACCGGCAGGAGCTGCGTCGCACCCTCCGCCTGTTCTCTGTCTTCGCCGTGGCCTTCTCGATCATCTCGATCACGACTGGCATCTTCCTCAACTACTCGTTCGCTTTCAGCGAGTTCGGACCGGCCGCCATTTGGACGTGGCCGGTCGCCGCAGTTGGACAGACGCTGGTGGTGCTCGTACTAGCTGAGCTTGCCACCCGCATTCCGCTCGCCGGCGCGAACTACCAGTGGGCCTCTCGGCTGGTCAGTCCAACCTACGGCTGGTTTGTCGGCGCGCTCGGCATACTCAATCTTGCGGTAGGGCTGCCGGGCATCATGCTGCTGGCGGCTTCCCCGCTGCTGGCGTACGTGCTCGGCGACGACGCCCCCAGCCCACGGCTCACGCTATTCCTGGCGCTACTCATCCTGACCGTCGCCTACCTGGTCAACGTCATCAGCGTGCAGGTTGCGGCTCGGGTGAACAACGTTGCTGTCTTCACCGAGATCCTGGGCACGGTCGTTCTTGCCGTGGGGCTGTTCGTTCTGTGGGTCGCCGGCTACAAGGAGACTGATCACGGCATCGGCTATCTCGGTCACGCAACGCACCCGCCCGGCCAGTCGTACTGGTATGCGATCGTGCTCGCTTCGCTGCTCGGCATCTACACGATCGTCGCCTTCGAGACTGCCGCCGACATGTCAGAAGAGGCCGTCGATGCGCAACGTTCTGTGCCGCGGGCGATGATCGGCGCGGTCGTCATTTCCGGGGTGCTCGGGATGATCGTGCTCATCGGCTTCACGATTGCCATACCGAACGACAGCGTCATCGCCGAGTTCGGGCTGCCCGGCGTGTTCCAGTACTGGATCGGCGCGGGGCTGGCCAGGACCTTCGTCGGGATCGTCGTCTTCTCGATGTTCGCCCTTACTGTGGTCGGCGCTGCGGCCAGTGCACGACTGCTGTTCGCCATGGCGCGAGACAACATGCTTCCCGGATCGAAGGCGCTTTCTCGAGTTAATCCGAGGACGTTAACGCCTCTGCCGGCGCTGCTCGTGTCTTACTTGCTCTGCGTCGCCGTCATGATCTATGGCTACAACAGCGGGAACGCGTTCGGAACGCTCGTGGGCGCGACCGCCTTGGCGCCGTACCTTGTCTACCTGCTCACGGTCATCGCCTACGGAGCAAAGCGTCGTCGGCTCGAGACGCTTCCAGGTGCGTTCAACCTCGGCCGTTTCGCGGTCCCTGTGTTCGCGGCTGCGCTCGTGTGGCTGGTCGCTGCGGTGCTGGCGCTGTCCCTGCCTGCACCATTCCACCAGGCCGTCTATTATGTCGCCGGCGGTCTTGTGCTCGCGACACTGTGGTGGGGGCTTGTCCTTCGCCCTCGGTTCGCGAACGGCACGGCCGGCGCGACGATGGTGCGCGACGCCGATGGCCGGGACACCCCGGCCGGGTGACCGGCCTCGACCGACGCAGGGCGGGGGCTCCCGCCTGGCACAACTGGGCTCGTAACCAGACGGCCTGCCCTGCAACGATCGAGCATCCGGCCGACGTCGAAGACGTCACGCGCCTGGTGGAGGAGGCGGCCGCCACCGGGCGCAGTATGAAGGTCGCCGGTTCAGGCCACTCGTTCACCGCCGCGGCGGTGACCGATGGCACCTTGCTGCACCTAGACCGCCTGAGTCGGCTGCTCGAAGCAGATGCAGAGACGGGCCTCGTCACGGTGCAAGCGGGGATGCCCCTGCACGTCTTCAACCGCAAGCTCGCCGCCGCGGGTCTGGCCATGTCCAATCTAGGAGACATCGACCGCCAGACCGTCGCTGGCGCGATCTCGACAGGGACGCACGGAACCGGCACCCGCCTGGGAGGGTTGGCGACCCAGGTGCGCGGCCTGCAGATCGTCCTGGGTGACGGTTCAGTCGTGGAGTGCTCAGCCGCCGAACGACCAGATCTCTTCAGCGCGGCGCGGGTGGGGCTCGGTGCGCTCGGAGTGTTGACTGCGGTGACGCTGCAGTGCGAGCCGGCATTCGTCTTGCAAGCGAAGGAGGAGGCGATGGCAATCAACCAGGTCATGGCCGACTTCGACGAGATGGCCGAGCGTAACGAGCACTTCGAGTTCTTCTGGTTTCCGCACACCGACTCGGCGATGGTCAAGCAGAACAATCGGCTCGATACCGGCCAGACACAGCAACCGCTCAGCTCAGTCCGCTCGTGGATAGAAGCCGACCTTCTCGCCAACACGGTTTTCGGCGCGGTCTGCCAACTCGGCCTGCGTCGCCCGTCGCTCATCCCGAAGATCAACCGCCGCAGCGTGCGGCTGCTGGGCGCCCGCACTTACACCGCTCCGTCGCACGAGGTGTTCTCCTCCCCACGCCGGGTGCGGTTCGTAGAGATGGAGTACGCCGTTCCCCGTGCCGCCGTCCACGACGCGTTCGCCGCCATCCGGGCCGTGATCGACCGCGAGCGGCTGATGGTGTCGTTTCCGGTCGAGGTGCGGGTGGCGCGGGGCGATGACATCCCGCTGTCGACGGCGACGGGTCGCGACTCGGCGTACCTCGCCGTTCACATGTATCGAGGTGAAAGAGATTACGAGCGCTTCTTCCGCGGCGTTGAGCACGAGTTGAGCGCCTTGGAGGGTCGGCCGCATTGGGGCAAGCTCCACTACCGGAGCGCGGTCGACCTCAGGCCGCTGTACCCACAGTTCGACCAGTTCCTCGCGGCGCGAGAGCAGGCAGACCCCGCGCGCGTGTTCCGCAACGACTATCTCGACCGAGTGCTCGGCCGGTGACGTCCCGGCGAAAGGCCGCTGCCCGCGAAAGGTACGGTGACCCACCAACAGTTGGTTCTGGCGCGAAGCATGAGCCGAAATGCTCCACGGCCGCCGCGGGTGCGTGCGGACACGCGACGTCAATCGCGAACCGCGAGTCCAGAACGGGACTGAGGCAATGGATCTTTCCGACCTGACAACGCCGGCACTGGTCGTCGACGAGGCCGCTTTCGAGCGCAACTTGTCGATCATGAGCAGCCATCGACCGGGTGCGCGACTGCGCCCGCATGTGAAGGCGCACAAGACGACGGAGCTGGCCCGTCGGCAGCACGCGCACGACCATCACAGCTTCACCGTGGCCACGGTACGGGAGGTCGTCGGGATGGCCCAGGCAGGGCTTGGCGAAGACCTGCTGCTGGCCAACGAGGTCCTCGACATGCGCCGGCTCGGCGCTGTCGTGCAAGGCGGTGCCCGGGTGACGGTGGCGGTCGACTCGGAACCGATCGCGCGCGCGGCCGTCACGGGTGGAGTCCGTGAGGTGCTGATCGACGTGAATGTTGGGCTTCCCCGGTGCGGCGTCGCCCCAGACCGGGCTGGTGCGCTGGCCGACCTGTGCCGTTCGTTCGGGCTCGATGTGCGGGGTGTGATGGGCTATGAGGGACACCTCATGCTCCTTGACGACCCGGCCGACCGCTTGGCCCAGACGGAGCAGTGCATGCAATTGCTTCTCCGCGCTCACGATGACGTCGGCGGCGACGTCATCTCCGGCGGAGGCACCGGCACCTGGACCGACAACACCTGGGTCACGGAGCTGCAGGCGGGGTCTTACGCGCTGATGGACACGGCCTACGGCGCGATCACGGATGTACCTTTCGAGCAGGCGTTGACCGTGTTGACGACCGTCGTCTCGGTCAGCGACGCCGGCTGGGCCGTCGTAGACGCAGGGCTCAAGGCATTCGGCATGGACCACGGCAAGCCGACGGTCCTTGGAGCAGATGTCTGGTTCTGCTCCGACGAGCACACCGTCTTCTCGATGCAAGACGACGCACCCTTGCCCGCTGTGGGCGAGCGGGTACGCATGGTGCCGGCCCACGTCGACCCCACCTGCGCGCTGCACGAGCGGATGCACCTCGTGAACTCACACGAGGTCGTGCTGGAGACCTGGCCGGTTGACCTTCGCGGCTGGTGACCATGTCGAGGGTAGATTTCAGCACTACTTTGCCGCCGTAGCGAGAGGCCGACCACCGGTTGGCCGTCAGCAAAGGGACATCGTGGAGGATCAACGTTGTGGCGAGGACGTGGTTGTCGATCCAAGTCGAGCTGGTGAGTGGCGGCGGGTTGTCTCTGTGGCCACGGCCGGCACGCATCCTCGCGGCAGCCCGAAGCCACACGTTTGCGGACCTGGCCACCGCGATCGACGATGCGTTCGCCCGATGGGACCGCTCGCACCTGCACATGTTCGAGCTAGGCGAGCAGGGCGGTCTGTTGATCGACCGCTACTGGGACGACCCGCCGGACGGGGCCCGGCTTGACGAACTGGTCCGTTTGGGGTTGCTCACCGGCGGCCAGCAGTTTGTCTACGTGTTCGACCTCGGTGACGACTGGGCTCATCTGTGCACGGTTGCCGACCAACGCATCGATCCACTGGAGACTTTCGGGGTCGTACCCGAACTGCCGCTGCCGTACTGGGG
>JACCVZ010000113.1 GCA_013697905.1 Nocardioidaceae bacterium | reverse complement strand
ACGAAGAGCTGGAACATCCGGCCGTAGAACCGGGTGATGTCGTGCCAGTACTCGTGCGAGTCGTACCGGTCGGGGAAGCTGCTCTGCGAGCTGGCCGCCGGGACCAGGAGGATCTGGGCGCCGTCCTGGGTGGCCAGGAAGGCAAGCTGGGGCTGCCAGGCGTCGTTGCAGCAGAGCACCGCCATCCGGGTGTCCGGCTGCGCGTCGAACGCCCGCAGCCGGGGGCCCGCAGTGAAATGGTTGCGCTCCTCGAAGGGCGCGTACGCCGGCAGGTAGAGCTTGCGGTGCACGTGCACGAGCCGTCCCGCCTCGTAGTAGGCGGTGCTGTTGTAGGTGTGCGGTCCCGGTGGACCGGACTCCATGAAACCAATCGCCAGACCGGCAGACCCGGCGGCGCGGCCCAGCTTCTCGATCCGCGGGTCGTCCGGACGCATCGACAAGTCGGCGTCCACCTCCCCGACGGAGTACCCCGGGAGAAACAGCTCCGGGAACACGATGACGTCGGTGGACTCGCCGACGGCGGTCGCCACCGCCTCCTGTGCCAGCGCGATGTTGGCGTCGATGTCGCCGAGCTGGGGATCCAGCTGGGCAAGGGTGATGCGCATCTGCGGCTCCTCCCTTCACACGTCTCGGGCCCTGGCGAGATGCCAGGACCCGAGCGGGTCGATCGTGTTGTCAGCGGTAGAAGTGATCAGCCGATCAGGCCGTTGTCCTCGAGCCACTTCTTTGCGACGCCCTCTTCCGGCAGTCCGTCGACGTCCACCTGCGCGTTCATCTTCTGCAGCTCCTCGGTGGTGAGCTTGTCGGCAATGGGCTTGAGCACGTCCTCCAGCGCAGGAGTGTCCTTGAGGACCTTGTCGTCCACAGTCATCGCCACTTCGTAGCCCGGGAAGAACTGCTTGTCGTCCTCTAGCACAACCAGGTCGTTGGCCGGGATCTGTCCAGCGCTCTCGAACACCTCCCCGAAGTTGCACGGATCCGCCTTGGGCAGGGCGGTGTAGATGATCTCGAGATCGAGCTCGGTGATCTGGTCGTCGGGCAGCTTGAAGCCGTAGGTCTTCTCCACGCCAGGGAACCCGTCCGAGCGATCGAGAAACTCCGCCGCCGCGCACAGCGATGCCGACTCCGGGTCGCTGTTGACGAGTTCGGCGTAGTCGGACAGCGTCGTCACCCCGAGCTCGTCTGACGTCGCCTTCGACGTGGCGAACGCGTAGGTGTCGTTCGCAGACGACTTGGCAATCCACTTCACGCCGTTCTTGGCGTCCTGCTTCGCGACCGCGTCGAACAACTCTTGTGGGTCGGTCGGAGCGTCCCCGGTTGTGTTTCCGAGGATTTCGATGAAGCCGGTGCCGGTGTACTCCCAGTACATGTCGATCTCACCGCTCTCGAGCGCCTTGCGGACGTTCGGGGTGCCTGTGATCCCGGTTTCGTCCTTCACCGTCGCCCCGGCGTCCTCGAGTGCCAGGATGGCGATCTGGCCCAGGATTTTTTGCTCGGTGAACTCCTTGGACCCCACCGTAAGGGACGTCCCCGCCAGGTCACCGCTGCCGCCGCCGCTGTCACCACCGCACGCGGCCGCCGTCAAGCTGAGGCCTGCGGCCAGCGCGGTAAGCGCGATCAGCCGGGGCGATTTCCTGGAGTAGCGCATGTTGGCTTCACCTTCCGTTGTTGTCGTAGCTCATCAGATCACAGCCCCCGTGGGCGGAGGACGTCTTCGGCGATGCCGGCCAGGTAGTCGACGAGCAATGCCAGCACCGCGACGAGAACGCCGCCGACAACCGTGATGAACGGGTGGTTGCTCGAGAAGCCCGACACAATCAGGCTGCCCAGGCCGCCCGCGCCGACGAACGCGCCGAGGGTTGCGGTGCCGACGTTGATCGTGAGGGCGGTCCGCAACCCGGCCATGATGACCGGCACAGCCAGCGGCAGCTCAATCCTGGTAAGGACAGCGAACTTCGTCATTCCCATCCCGCGGGCGGACTCGATGACCGAAGCGTCGACTTGGGTGAGGCCGACCATTGTGTTGCGCAGCACCGGCAGCGTCGTATAGGCGGTCAGGGCAATCACTGTCGGTAGGAATCCGATGCGCCAGACGATCGCGAAGATCAGGAGGAGACCGATCGTCGGCACCGCCTGACCGATGTTGAAGACGGCAATGGCAGGAGGGGTCACGCCGCGGGCGAAAGAGCGTGTCAGCAAGATCCCCACCGGGATGGCGATGAGCAGCACAAGCAGGGTCGAGGCGACCGTGAGCTCGAGGTGCTCCACAGTCCTGGCGATGATGAAGTTGAGTGCGAGACGCTTGGACTCAGTCGAGTCCAGGTCCCGACGGCTCACCGAAAGGTAGGTGGCCACCAGAACCACGGCGAGGAGCACCGGCATGAACAAGTAGCTCCCGAGCGAACGTCGTCGACGGGGACCGGCATCCACGGCACCGGCGGCAACCGGGGCTCCTAAGGTCTTGTCGGAGACTGCGGACACGTCAGCTGTCCTCGCCTTCGTCGTTCTCGCCACGGAGGCGACCCTGCTCGGCGCGCCGCAAGCTGCGGACAGTCTCGTTGATCGTGTCGATGTCGACGATGCCCTGGTAGGTGTCGGACGAGTCCACGACGATCGCGGTGCTGTAGCGAGCAGAGAGCATCTCGTTGAGCGTGTCACTGAGGGTCGCGTTCGGCTGAACGACAGCCTCGGCAGGAAGTCCGAGCTCAGAGAGTGGGCTGCCCTGGCCCGCCCGTTGCAGATGGTCGGCGTTGACCCACTTCACCGGGCGCCGCTGGCTGTCGAGCACGAGCACGGCGGTCTTGTCACTGCCCTCGAGCAGGCGGTGTACCTCGTCGTGGCTGGCCCCCTGCTCCACCGTCGGCCACTGGTGCAGCTCGACGTCTCGCACCCGGCTCAGGCTCAGACGCTTCAATGAGGCGCCGCGGCCGATGAAGTCTGCTACGAAGTCGTCGGCGGGGTTGACCAGGATGCGCTCGGGGGTGTCGAACTGGGCGATGCGCGACTGCTCCCGGAGGATCGCGATGCGATCTCCCATCTTGATTGCCTCGTCGATGTCGTGAGTGACGAAGATGATCGTCTTCTTGATCCGCTCCTGGAGGCGCAGGAACTCGTTCTGCAGCCGGTCGCGGGTGATCGGGTCGATCGCGCCGAACGGCTCGTCCATCAGCATCACGTCCGGGTCGGCGCTCATTGCCCGGGCGACGCCCACCCGCTGGCGCTGACCGCCGGAAAGCTCCTTCGGGTACCGGTCGCGGTACTGACCGGGATCCATCCCCACCATCTCGAGCAGCTCGTCGACCCGCTCCGAGATGCGCTCCGTCTTCCAGCCGAGCAGCTTCGGGACCGTGGCGATGTTGCTGGCGATCGTCAGATGGGGGAAGAGGCCGATCTGCTGGATCACGTAGCCGATCCGGCGTCGCAGCTGGTCCGGGTTGACCTTGGTGACGTCTTCTCCGTCGAGGA
>JACCVZ010000112.1 GCA_013697905.1 Nocardioidaceae bacterium | reverse complement strand
CGCCGTCGACGTCGCGGGCGAGCAGCTCGTCCCACTCGCGGCCCCAGACGACCTTGATGACGTTCCAGCCGGCGCCCCTGAAAGTCGACTCCAGCTCCTGGATGATCTTGCCGTTGCCGCGCACCGGACCGTCGAGCTGCTGGAGGTTGCAGTTGATGACGAAGGTCAGGTTGTCCAGCTCCTCTCGGGCCGCGACCCCGATCGCACCGAGCGACTCCGGCTCACCCATCTCGCCGTCGCCGAGGAACGCCCAGACATGCTGCTCGCTTGTGTCCTTGATGCCGCGGTTCTGCAGGTAGCGGTTGAACCGGGCCTGATAGATGGAGCTGATCGCCGTGAGGCCCATCGACACGGTCGGGAACTCCCAGAAGTCCGGCATCAGCCGCGGGTGCGGGTACGACGACAGTCCCTCCCCAGGTCCACGTGAGACCTCCTGCCGGAAGCCGTCGAGCTGCTCCTCGGTCAGCCGCCCCTCGAGGAAGGCGCGGGAGTAGATTCCCGGTGAGCCGTGACCTTGGATGAAGACCTGGTCGCCACCGCCCGGGTGGTCCTTGCCACGGAAGAAGTGGTTGAACCCGACCTCGTACAGGCTCGCGGCTGACTGGTAGGTCGCGATGTGTCCGCCGACCTCGAGACCCTTGCGGTTGGCGCGTGACACCATTACCGCTGCGTTCCACCTGATGAACGCACGGATCCGGCGTTCGATCGCCTCGTCGCCGGGGAACCATGGCTCGCGCTCGGGGGTGATGGTGTTGATGTAGTCGGTGCTGCGCAGGGCGGGTACGCCGACGTTGCTCTCCCGCGCCCGCTCGAGCAGCTTGAGCATCACGTAGCGCGCGCGGGTCCTACCCCTCTCGTCCAGAAGGGCGTCGAGCGAGTCGAGCCACTCCTGGGTCTCGTCGGGGTCGATGTCGGGCAGCTGCGTCGGCAGACCCTCGTGGATCACCGGCGGACGGTTGCTAGCGGCGGGCACGGATGTCCCCTTCGTCTGTCAGGGCCTGGTGTGTGGGCCGGTATCGTCGTACGGCGCCCGGTGTGCGGGCATCAGCATCCTCGCAGGTCGCGCGATGGCTCACTCCTTACATTAGTCGGCCCAGCGCCTCCGGCCACCGGTGCCAAAAGTGCGGTGGTCCGGGCTGCTGCGGTTTTGCTGAGCGACTTGCACATATGACCGGTTCAGGGTGGACTACCCTGCGTCGAGACCCGTCACCAGGATGGGCCCGCAACCAAGGAGGCACTCGGTGAACGCGACCGGAAGCGGCGCGGACAACGGACCGGTCAGTCGGTTCGGATTCCAGTCGGACTCGGTCGTCCAGGAGCTGGGCTGGGACGAGGACGTCGACGAGGACATCCGTACGGCCATCGAGACGGCCATCGGAGGCCAGCTCGTGGATGACGGGTACGGCGACGTGGTCGATGCCGTCATCCTCTGGTGGCGCAACGACGACGGCGACCTCGTGGACGGGCTGGTGGACGCCTTGACCGACCTCAGTGACGGTGGGGCGATCTGGCTGCTCACCCCGAAGGTCGGCCGTGACAATTATGTCGACGCCAGCGACATCTCCGAGTCGGCTCCCACGGCCGGGCTGTCCACGACCACCAGCCTCGCGGCCGGTCCCGATTGGTCGGCGACCAAGCTCGTCTCCCCGAAGACGGACCGTTCCGGCCGACGCTGACCGGCTGTTTCACACCGGGGAGCGTGCATTTCCAGCTGGCGAGGCTATTCGACTGGACGATGCTGCTGACCCGGATCCCGAGAGGACGACCAATGGCGCTCACCATCGGTGACCCCGCACCGGTTTTCACCCTGCAGAACCAGCATGGCACTCCGGTGTCGCTGTCCGACTTCGCCAGCAAGAAGAACGTGGTGCTCGTGTTCTACCCGTTCGCCTTCAGCCGGGTGTGCACCGCAGAGCTCGGCGAGATCCGCGACAACACCGACGACCTCTGCAACGACAGCACCCAGGTACTCGCCGTCTCCTGCGACCACATGTTCTCGCTGCGGGCGTTCGCCGACCATGACCAGCTCGCTTTTCCCCTTCTCAGTGACTTCTGGCCGCATGGGGCGACCGCGTCGCAGTACGGCGTCTTCAACTCTCAGATTGGGGCTTCCGCGAGGGGCACCTTCATTGTCGACCGGGGCGGTGTGTTGCGATGGCAGGTCGAGAACGAGATCCCGCAGGCCAGGAACCTTGACGACTATCGCGGCGTTCTGAGTGACCTCAACTGAAACCCCTGTCACAGTTTGGCGAAAGTCCTTACATCTGAGCCCAGTTCGGTGTTCGATTGTCTCAAGGCACGGCCGCCAGCGAACCGAGACGTTGGCGGCCGTCGCCGTCTTCCGATCCGGACCCCGGCTGGCACGGCCTTCGTACGGACTCGCCGGCCGTTAGGCTTGGCCCGCTTTCGGGGCGCATAGCTCAGCGGTAGAGCTCTGGTCTTACAAACCAGCGGTCGCAGGTTCGATCCCTGCTGCGCCCACCGCATAACCGCAGGTCAGAGGAGCAATGATGCGGAAAGCAGGCTATGCGTGCAACTGACAACCGATACCCCCGGGTCAACCCCTCCCGTCAATGCCACCGTGCGGCGCGAGCGTTTGCCACGGTGAGCAGTTGGTCGCGGCGGTAGAAGCGGCGCCCGTCCACGGTGCACCTCGAACGAGCAATGGATACAACACTTAGCGTCAACCACCCGAAGTGACCATGTCATCAGGTGCCGCACTGGGCCAGGGT
>JACCVZ010000111.1 GCA_013697905.1 Nocardioidaceae bacterium | reverse complement strand
GTCCTCGGGCCCGCAGTAGCCGAGCTCGTTGGGCGGGTACGCGTAGCGGGCGAAGAGCACCGAGCCCGGGACCGGCGACACGGCGCCTCAGCAGATCCGCGGCAGCTGCTCGCCGACCGGCAGGTCGACGACCCGGGTGCCGCCGAGCCCGGTCTTGGCCACGACCATCCCCGGGTGCTCGTCGACGCAGCTCCCGATCACGCATGCGTCGCGCCCGTACTCATGGGCGCGCATCGCCTCGAGGACCCGGTCGACGTCGTCGGCGGGTACGACGGCCAGCAGCTTGCCCTCGTTGGCGACGTACAACGGGTCGAGACCGAGCAGGCCACAGGCGTCCTTGACCGTCTGCGGGATCGGCAGGTCCCGCTCGACCAGAGCGAAGCCCACCTTGGCGGCCTTGGCGATCTCGTTCAGCGACGCGGCCACGCCGCCCCGGGTCGGGTCGCGCAGCACGTGCACGTCGGCTCCGGTCGCGAGCATGGCGGCGACCAGCCCGTGCAGCGGCGCAGAGTCACTGCGCACCGTCGTGCCGAACTCCAGCCCTTCGCGGCAGCTCATCACGGCGACCCCATGAACCCCGATCTCGCCGCTGACGATGACCACGTCGCTGGCGGTGGCGCGCTCCGGTCGGATGTCGACCCCGTCGGCGAGGACGCCGATTCCTGCCGTGTTGACGAACACGCTGTCGCCGTTGCCGGTGTCGACGACCTTGGTGTCACCGGTGACGAGCTTGACGCCTGCTTTGCGGGCGGCAGCTCCGAGCGCCTCCGCGACCCGGCCGAGCTCGGTGAGTGGGGTGCCCTCCTCAAGGATGAACGCCGTCGACAAGACGAGGGGGGACGCCCCCGACATGGCGAGGTCGTTGACCGTGCCGTTGACCGCGAGGTCGCCGATTGACCCGCCGGGAAAGAATAGCGGCTTGACGACGTAGGAGTCGGTCGAGAAGGCAAGGCGGATGCCCGCGACCTCGACGACGGCTGAGTCGCCCAGCTGGGCGTCGGCAGCTTCCCCGTACGCCGGCAGGAACAGGTGCTCGATCAGCTCGGCGGACAGCACTCCGCCGCCGCCGTGGCCCATCACGATCGCCGGGGAGTCGCGAAGCGGTGCCGGGCACACCCATGCGTTGAAGTCGAGGTCGCTGCCCGCCGCTAGCGGCTCCGCCATCCTCAGCTCCCTACGAGCTCGAGGCGGCGGTACAGGTAATACGCCGCGCAGGCGCCCTCCGACGACACCATGGTGGCGCCGAGCGGGTTGCGGGGTGTGCACTCTCGGCCGAACGCAGCGCACTCGTGGGGCTTGATGAGTCCCTGGAGCACCTCGCCGGAGCGACACAGCGTCGACTCGGCGGTATGGATGTCGGTGACCCGGAACCGCTCCTCGGCATCGAACTCGGCGTACCTCTCCGACAGTTTCCAACCACTCTGCGGGATGACACCGATGCCCCGCCAGGTGCGGTCGGTGACGTCGAAGACGTCGTTCAGCATCTCCTGCGCCGGCTTGTTGCCGTCGGCAGGCACGGCTCGGGGATAGGCGTTCTCCAGCTCGTAGCGACCTTCCTCCAGCTGGATGACGGTCTTGCGGATGCCCTCGAGGATGTCCAGCGGCTCGAAGCCGGTGACGACGATCGGCACCTGATACTTCTCTGCGAGCGGTGGGTACTCATGGGTCCCCATGACGCAGCACACGTGACCGGCCGCGAGGAACCCTTGTACCCGGCACGTCGGCGATTCCATGATCGCGGACATGGCCGGGGGAACCAGCACGTGCGACACGAGCAGCGAGAAGTTCTTGATCCCGAGCCGCTTCGCCTGATAGACGGTCATCGCGTTTGCCGGCGCAGTCGTCTCGAACCCGATGCCGAAGAACACCACCTGTCGGTCGGGGTTCTCGCGCGCCAGGTTGAGGGCGTCGAGCGGTGAGTAGACGACGCGTACGTCGCCACCGGCACTCTTGATTCGGAACAGGTCCTCGGAGCTGCCGGGCACGCGGAGCATGTCGCCGAACGAGCAAAAGATCACCCCGGGTTGGGCGGCGACCGCCAAGGCCTTGTCGATCATCTCCAGCGGGGTGACGCAGACGGGGCAACCGGGACCGTGGATCATCTCGATCTCGTCGGGCAGCAGCTGGTCGATACCGTGACGGATGATCGAATGTGTCTGGCCGCCGCAGACCTCCATCATCGCCCATGGCCGCGTGGTCACCTCGTGTATCTGGTCGACGAGCTTCTTCGCCAGGTCGGGGTTGCTGAACTCGTCGAGATACCTCATCGTGACTCCTCTTCTGGGACGTACGGCTCGCCCGCCTGTCGAGCGGCGAGTGCGAACCCGTCGCCGAACTCCTCCTCGAGGATGCCGAGCTTCTCGAAGTTGGCAAGGGTCTCGAGGGCGGCCTCTTCGTCCATCCGCTGGATCGCAAACCCTACGTGCACCATGACGTACTCGCCGATGGTGATGTCAGGTATGTACTGGAGGCAGACGTCCTTCTTGACCCCTCCGAAGTCGACTTCGGCCATGGTGGTCAGGTCGCGTTCCTCGATGCTGATGACTCGACCGGGCACTGCTAGGCACATTGGGAGCACCTCCTCCGTTCTTACGTTTATACGCCGTTGACTATGAAGTTGTAAGGGCTCTGACGATGAGGATCGCCGACATGCAAGGGGCTACCCGCTGCTGGCGATGAGAACCTGACCGAGAGCGAGGCCAGCGTCATTGGCGGGAAGGCTGAGGGGCAGCAGCACGTCGAAGCCTTCGGAGCGCAGCCGACGCGAGCTCTGCTGGACAAGTCGGGCGTTCTGGAAGACGCCGCCTCCGAGGACGACGGTCGTGAGGACGGCGCTGTCGAGCTGAGCGTCTCGGGCCCGCACGGCGGTGGCCACGACCATGTCGGAGACGGCAGCGTGGAACTGTGAGGAGATCCGCTCGACGGGTTTCCCGGCCCTCAGGTCGTCGACGATGCCGGTGATGACGGGCGCAGGGTCGATCGCGGAGTCACCGTGCGCGGACTCGATGACACCGAAGCGGTAGCCGTCGGCGCTGGCATGGTCGTCGGCGACCGACTCGAGAACCATCGCGGCCTCGGCCTCGTAGGCGCAGACGTGGCGTACTCCGACGAGCGAGGCGACGGCATCGAACAGCCGGCCCATGCTGGACGTGTCGACGCAGCCGAAGCCGGTGCCCAGCTGGTGGGCGAGGACCGTTCGCTCGGCGTCGGGGCATGCCGCCACCGGCGGCAGGTCAGTCGACCAGTCCACGCCGGCGAGCTTCAGCTGGGACAGTGCCATCCGGTACGGTCGCTCGACGCTTGCGTCACCGCCGGCGAGAGGGACGTAGGCGAGGTGGGCGAACCGCCGGTAGCCTTTGTAGTCGGCGATGAGCACCTCTCCGCCCCAGATGGCACCGTCTGGCCCGTATCCGGTGCCGTCGAAGGCAAAGCCGATGACGGGCGTGGTCCCGTCGAGACCGTGCTCTCCCATCACCGACGCCACGTGGGCGTGGTGGTGCTGCACGGTGACCAACGGTCTCCCGTCCCGGTGAGCCGCTGCCCAGGCTGTCGACCGGTAGCCGGGGTGGTCATCGGACACCAGGACTGCCGGCTGGACGCCCGTCAACATCTCCAGATGGCGTTCCGCGGCGCCGAACGCGTCGACGGTGGCGACGTCGTCCATGTCACCGATGTGCTGGCTGAGCCAGGCATGTCGTCCCTCCGCGACCGCGCAGGTGTTCTTGAGGTCGGCGCCGACGGCAAGCGTCGGTGGCACGTGGAACGGCAGCGCGACCGGCATCGGCGCGTAGCCGCGCGAACGCCGTATCGGCAGCTCAGTGCCGTCGACGACGCGGGCGACGGAGTCGTCACACGGCACATGGATACGGCGGTCGTGGCGGAGCCAGCCGTCGACAAGTGGGTTCAGGCGGACACGTGCGTCCTCGTCGTCAGTGACGATCGGCTCACCGCCGCGGTTGCCTGAGGTCATCACCAGGGCGCGTGCGGCCGGCGGCTCTCCTGCGAGGCCCAAGAGCAAGGCGTGGAGACCGCTGTAGGGAAGCAGCAGCCCCAGCTCGCGCGTGTCGGGAGCGACGCTGGGGGCCACCTCGATCGCGGGGTCTTGCCTGCGCCTGAGCAACACGATCGGTCGTCTGCCGTCTGTGAGGAGCTTCTCCTCGGCACTGTCGATGGCGACGATGTCGCGTGCCGACGCCAGGTCGGCGACCATCACCGCGAACGGCTTGTGGCCGCGTTGTTTGCGCCGGCGCAGCTCGCTGACAGCGTCCTCGTTCTCGGCATCGCACACCAGGTGGTACCCACCGATGCCCTTGACGGCGAGGATGGCGCCGCACGCCAGTCGCTGGCGGGCAAGGGCGATGCAGTCCTGGTCACCAGCAACCCGGCCGTCCTCGTCGAGGTACTCCAGCCGGGGGCCGCAGTCGGGGCACGCGACCGGTTGTGCGTGGAAGCGGCGGTCGCTCGGGTCTTCGTACTCGGCCTTGCACCGCGCACACATCGCGAAGTCAGCCATGGTCGTGGTCGGGCGGTCGTACGGGAGGTCGGTGATGATCGTGAAGCGGGGCCCACAGTTGGTACAGGTGATGAACGGGTGGCGGAACCGTCGGTCGTTGGCGTCGGACAGCTCGTGCAGGCAGTCCTCACAGATGCCGACGTCCGGGCTCGCGAGGGTCCGCCGTCCTGCACCGTGCCGGGAGTCGTCGATGACGAAGCCGGTGTCCCCCGTGGTGGCGATGTCGCTGACCTGGATCGACTCGACGACTGCCAGGGGTGGCGCGTGTGTCCGTAGCCGTTCGGCGAAGGCGTCGACGGCCCCGGGGGACCCTTCGACCTCGGCGACGACCCCGGTGGCGTCGTTGACGACCGAGCCGGAGAGCGCCAGGTCGGCCGCCGTCACATAGACGAACGGGCGAAAGCCGACCCCCTGTACCAGGCCGGTGATCTCGAAACGCCTGCGAACCCGGTGGGCACGCGGGCGACCCATCATCTCCAGGCCGGCCATCGCCTCCTCGGCGGCGGCAGCGTCGACCCTCTCGACCGCGAACCCCATGTGGATCAGGACCCAGTCACCTGGGCAGAGGTGTTGCTCGTCGAGCTCGAGCATGCCGATGTTGACGCGCCGACTGACGCCGGCGACGTCGATGAGGGCGAGCTGGCCGCCATATCCCTCGACCAACTCGACCACCCTGCCGGGAATCCCAAGACACATCGGCTACTCCGTTGGTCCGTGGGCGTGGCCGACGCAAGCAGCACCGGAGGCACCGAGCCGGTCCACGACCAGAGAACGCACGGCGGCGGCAGCCGTTGGGACCGCAGCAGCCAGCGGCTCGGTCAGTCCGATGCCGTCGTCGATGTCGGCGGGCCGGACGCCGACGACGTACGTCGGCGGCAGCTCGCCGCCGAGCGCCGAGAGGCTTCTCAGGACGGCGACGGGGTCCATCCCGTGCGCATCCAGCTCGTCCCCGCCGCCGCGATGCCCCAGGTCTTCAGCCCCTACCTGGAGCACCTCTACCTTGCCCGCCGGGCCGGTGCCCGGTACAGCGTCGACGATCACGAGCGCGTCGTAGCCGTCGAGCAGGTCGTAGGCAAGGTGCATGCCTCGGATGCCGTAGTCGACCAGTCGTACCCCGTCGGGCAGCGGCGGCTCTGCGGGGGACGCGAGGTGGCGGACAACCTCGGGCCCGAAACCGTCATCGCCGAAGAACATGTTGCCGATCCCGGCGACGAGGATGCGCGGTGTCACGGTCAGGCGCCCGAGTCCTCTCCGCGCGGGGTTCCCTCGGTGTGCGAGGGGCCGACCATGTCCGGGTCGAGGTCGGTGTCGGTCGACTCGCTGGCCGGCTGCTCGTCCGACGGAGAGGCCACGGCGCCTCGGTCGGTGTCCTCTCTCGGAGTCGCCTTCAGCTCGTCGTCGACGACCGGACCGGTTGCGCCGGCTGTTTTGGCGTCGTCCTTCTCGGACTTCTCTGGACCGTCGACGTCGGCGGTCTCGCGGCGGCCCTCATACGGGGGAAGGGTGCTGCCCTCGGTGTCGGGGTCGTCGGGGTTGGGTGAAGTGGTCATCAGGGTCTCCTCTTCGA
>JACCVZ010000100.1 GCA_013697905.1 Nocardioidaceae bacterium | reverse complement strand
TGGTCCACAGCATCGGCAGCCCGTCCGGCTCGCTGCTGGTCCACTACAAGGTCACCGGCGACTGAATGCTCGCCTGCTCTCGAGCGACGCCTCGAAGCCTGCGAGGTCGCACTCCCAGCCACCGGTGCACTCGCACCGACAGCTGGCCAAAGGGCGTGAGATCTGCTTGGACCCCATCTCCATGTTGAGTGGATTCAGGCACAGGCCCCGCTCGCCAGCTCTCCGCCTGTCTCGAGTCCGCTGTCGGCGCCGCGAACGAACAAATCGAGCTTTGCTGCGACCAACCGTACGAGGTGGCCGGGCGGTACTCCTAGTCACGCATAGGTGCTGGCCTGGATCGAGTAGAGCTCGGCGTAGGTGCCGCCGTACGCCATGAGCTGGGCGTGGCTGCCGACCTCGACCACCCGTGCACCGTCGAGCACGACGATCAGGTCTGCCATCCGGACCGTTGAGAAGCGGTGGGAGACCAAGACGGTGACGCGACCGTTGTCGTCGCCTTTGCGGGCTCCGATAGCGAACCGTTCGAAGAGCGCGTGCTCGGTCTCCGCATCAAGCGCGGCTGTCGGCTCGTCGAGGACAAGCAGGAGAGGCTCGGGTCGCATGTAGCCGCGGGCCAGTGCAAGCTTCTGCCATTGGCCGAAGCTGACGTCGACACCGTCGTCCCACGATGCGCCGAGCTGCGTGTCTAGTCCGGCGCGCAGGTCGTTGACCACGGGGGTCGCTCCCGCCCGGTCAACCGCGGAGCTGACCGCTACCCGGTCGTCGTGCCTCGGCTCGTCGCCGAGCCCGACGGTAGTGGCGGCGACGAACTCCAGGCGGGCGAAGTCTTGGAACGCCCCGGCTAGCCGCTCGCGCCACTGCGCGACATCGATATGGGCGATGTCGGTGCCGTCTACCAGGATTCGGCCCGCCGTCGGGGCGTACATGCGGGCCAGCAGTTTGACCAGCGTCGATTTCCCGGCGCCGTTCTCGCCAACGACGGCGACCACGCTGCCCGCCGGGAGTGTCAGGTCGACGTGCTCGAGCACTGGGCGGGTGGTGCCTGGGTAGGTGAAGCACACGCCTTCGAACCGGATGCCCTCGATCAATCGGTCGGGAGCCGGCTGGTCGGTGTGCTGGTTCTGGGTGGCGGCAAAATCCTCGAGCCAGGCCAGGCGCTGCGCGGAGTCGAGCCAGATCCCCCGCAGGAAACCCAGCTCGCCGACCGCCGACCCGACGTACGCCGACAGCCGGCCGCCGGCCGTGAGCACCAAGACGACCGACCCTGCGCTCGCGTCGAGTCCTACCGCCACCCAGGCCACGGCGAGCACGAACGCCAGCGAAAACACCGCCCACGCGAGTGACAGCCACACTGCGCTGGCCAGGTGGGTGGTGCGAAGCGCGCCGAACCACTGAGCCCACGCCGTACGCCGGCGCCACACCAGGTCGCCTTGGTTGCCGGTCACCCGGATCTCCTTGCCGGGCGGTGAAGTTGTCGCCACGGTGAACAGATGCCGGCCGAGTCGTCCATGGGAGGCGACTCGCTCCTCGGTGCGCTTTTCGACCTTGGGTCGCCACACGGCCACGGCCAGCAGGGGCAACGCCCCTAGCAGCAGGAGCAGCAGAGCTGGATGGATGGTCGCGAGGAGCACGGCGACGAAGGTGAGCCTCAGCAGCCAGCCGCCGAGGGTGAACATCGACGCGAAGAGGTGGTCCAAGGCAAACACGCCGTTGCGGAGCACGGCGATCCGGTCGAGGTAGACAGGCCGTTCGTGGTGCTCGACCGTCGCCACCTCGGCCTGCAGGCGGGCGACATGACCTTGGAACATGATGTTGAGGCGGTCGCCGAGCCGGCGTACCGATCTGGTCAACGTCACCTGGAGCGCCCACATGAGCGTCGCTGAGGCCGCCAGGCCGAGCGCCCCCACCAGCAGCTTGGTGTGCTGGTGGTGGACCAAGCCGTCAGTGACAAGAGCCAGCCAAAGCGCGATCAGCGAGTCGGGGACAGCCTGGAGCAGGGTCATGCCAAGCGAGGCGAGCAGGAGGCGAGGCTCGGCGCGGTAGCCCAGCTTGACCACCCGCACCATCGACGACAATGCCGGCGGCATCGGGCCCGCCGTGTCATCATCGACCCGGTCAGCTTCAGAGCGACTCATGGACGATCTCCTCCCCGTGCTCGTCGAGCTCGACGAAGCGGCTCGCCTGGAGGTCATACATGGTGCGATAGCGCCCGCGAAGCGCCATCAGCTCGTGGTGTACGCCGAACTCGATCACCCGGCCGTGCTCGACCACGCAGATGAGCTCGGCCTGGCGCACGGTCGAAAACCGGTGGGAGACCAGGATGGTCGTAGCCTCGGACGTCGCGCCGAGCACCCGCCGGAAGATCTCCGACTCACCGCGCACGTCCAGCATCGCGGTCGGCTCGTCCAGAAGTACGACGTGCGCGCCCCCACCGACCTTGGCGATCGCGCGGGCGAGGGCCACGCGCTGCCACTGCCCCCCAGACAGGTCGACTCCCCCGGGATAGCCCTTTGCCATCGGGGCGTCTAGGCCGGCCAGCCCTAGCGCGCCCGCCCGGTCCAGGGCCTGCTCGACCAGGTGGGTGTCACCGCCAAGAGGCGCGACGTTGTCGCGCAGGGTCAAGTCGTAGCGAACGAAGTCCTGGAATACCGCCGCCAACCGGCTCCGCCAGGCGGCGAGGTCGAGATCGCGCAGGTCGACCCCGTCGATCTCGATCAGCCCGGAGTCGGGGTCGTAAAGCCGGCATAGCAGCTTTGCGATCGTGGTCTTGCCGGCGCCGTTTTGACCGACGATCGCGAGGGACGCCCCGGCTGGGATGGTGAGGTCGAAGCCCTCGAGGACGGGGCGGCTTCCGGTCGGGTAGGTGAAGGTGACGTTGCGGAACCGGATCTCCGGAGCCTCCGACGGCGGTGCAGTGGGGCTGGCTGCCCGTGACAGCGCCCCGGCCGCGGCCATCTCAGGCTCGAGCCGGCAGATCGCGACGACCGGTGCAGCCGCACCGTCGAGCGCCCAGCTCAGGCCGCCGAACGCGATTGAACTGGCGCCGAACGCAGCGCCGGCGTACGTCACCACGGACTGGAGGTCGAGCCGCCCGTCGTACCCTCGCTCGGCGAGGACCGCAAAGAGCAAGCTGTTGGCGGCGAGGACGATCAACAGCGCCGCGGTGAGGGACTTCTCGCGGAGCCGCGTCGCCTCGTACTGGAGTTGGTGGAGGTCGAGCCGGTGGCGGGTGAACCTGTCGAACAACCACGGTGCTATCCCGAACAGGCGCACCTCCTTCGCGGCGGTGGGCTCGGTAGCGAGGTCGTAGGCGTAGCTCGTGTGACG
>JACCVZ010000092.1 GCA_013697905.1 Nocardioidaceae bacterium | reverse complement strand
GCCCTGACCGGGACCGCCGTATCCGCCGGGGCTCGGACCTGGTCCCTGACCGGGAGGCCCAGGGGGAGCGCCGTCGGGCGGCTGTCCACCTGGTGGCTTCTGGTTCGGATCCCACGGACCAGAAGGTGGTTGAGACATGTGTGACCCCTCAGTGATGGACGGTGCGAAAAGCTCCTGCACAGGCGGTTACGGAGCTGCCGCACCGCGCGGCGGGACTACCCTACGATGCGCAGAGGGTCTCGCCCGTCACATCTCGATGTGCCGGCCGCGAGCCGTAGCGGCGGCTACGCAAGGCGCCAGCCGGTCTCGTCACCCATCACCAGGCCATCGGCGCAAAGGCTCTGCAGCCGCCCGGCGACGTCGTCACACTGGAGTCCCGCCACTCGCGCGATTGAGGTGAGAGAAGCCGGACGGGAAACCGGAACCGCGTCGAGGAGGCGCTGGGACCGTGCGTCGAGTGCATCCCAGGAGCTGGTCGGTCCCGACTTCGCTGGCGCCAATGCCTCGCCGACGGGCGCCAGCTGCTCGACGACTTCTCCGGCGTCGGTCACCAACGAGACCTCAGGTTGGCGGAGCAGCTCGTGGACGCCGGCCGAAAGCCGCGACGTAACCGGACCGGGCACACCCATCACCCACCGGTTCAGATCTCGGGCCCAGCGTGCGGTATTGAGCGACCCGCTCCTCAGCGCCGCTTCGACCACGACGGTGCCCTCGCTCAACGCGGCGATGAGGCGGTTGCGGACCAGGAACCGGGACTTGCTGGGTGCGCACCCTGGAGCCGCCTCCGCGAGGACGAGCCCGCCGGCGATGATCTGGTGCAACAGCCCAGTGTTGCCTGCGGGGTAGAGCCGGTCGATCCCACCCGCGAGCACCGCGACGGTGGCCTTGTTCGCGGCCAGGCTCCCGCGGTGCGCGGCGGCATCGATGCCGTAGGCCCCCCCGGACACGACGACGTAGCCCCGCTCCGCACACTCCATGGCGAGGTCGCCTGCGACATGCTCGCCGTAGGCCGTCGCGGACCGGGAACCGACGATGGCAACCGAACGACCACGAAGTGCTGCCCCAGGGAGCGACCCCCGCGCCCAGAGACCGAACGGTGCTCCCCCGCGCCGGTCGGCTCCACAGAGATCCAACCGAGCCAGGTCGTCGAGCTGCTGCGGCCAGTCGTCGTCGCCCGGGCAGACGTAACGGGCGCCGACCGCCGCTGCCTGGTCGCGAAGTGCACCCGCATTCGTCGACCCGATCCGCTCGACCCAGTCTGCAAGCTTCGACACGCCAAGCCGCCCTCGCCGCAGCCGGTCGACCAGGGCGGTCGCGGAATGCTCGTGGACCAGGCGGCAGGCATCGACATCGCCGGGTTCGGCGACTCGGCTCATGATGATGCGCGCATCTCGCTCGGCTGTGTCGATCGGCACGTCAGGCCACCCACCGACCGGGAAACGACTCGCCCAGCGCACCGTCGGAGCGCAGGAACAGGGCCTCGCGCACGTGGTCGCGAGACGGTCGCTCGTCGAAGGACAGGTCCGTCACCGACCACGCCATCCGCGCCACCCGGTCTGCGCCCCGCTGCGTGAGCCGTCCGTCGGCGACCGCGTCCTCGATCAGCTCCATGGCTTCTCGGTCGAGCGGGCAGAACCGGCGGAACTCATATCCGGGGACCTCCGCGTTGGTGACCCACGGCGTGTCTCGATAGCGCTCACGCTGCCTCTCTCGAGCTCGCCGCACGCGCGCGGCGACCGCCGCGGTCGTCCCTTCGGCGGGCACCGATTGGCGCATCTCGCTGCGCGACACCGGCAGCACCGAGTGCACGATGTCGATGCGGTCGCGCACCGGACCGCTGACCCGCTGCTGGTAGCGGTGAGTGACCACGGTGCCGCAGCGGCAGTGGCTCTTGCCGGATCCACCCCCGCAGGGGCAGGGGTTGGCGGCCAAAATCAGCTGGAAACGGGCGGGGAACTTGGCTGCGCCCTCGGCCCTCCGGATGGAGATTTCGCCGCTCTCGAGTGGCTGGCGCAAGGCGTCATGCACCGTCGGCTTGAACTCCGGTGCCTCGTCGAGAAAGAGCACCCCGAGGTGCGCCAGACTGATCGCGCCCGGCCTGATGACGCGGGCACCTCCCCCCACGACCGACGGGACGGTGTCGGTGTGGTTGGGGGCTAGGAACGGCGGGCGAATGATCAGGGGATCCTCGCGGCTGAGCAAGCCGGCCAAGGAGTGGATCTTGCTGACCTCGATCGCAGCCGGCAGGTCCAGATCGGGCAGCAGTCGTGGGAACCGCTCCGCCAACATCGTCTTGCCGGCCCCAGGCGGACCCTGGAGGAACAGGTGGTGCCCACCCGCCGCGGCCACCTCGACCGAGCGCCGTGCCTGGGCCTGGCCCCGTACGTCGGCGAGATCTGCCTCGTCCCAGCCCAGACGCCGCGTCGGATGCCAGCCGTCACCGAAGACGTGCAAGGGCATCGGGGACTCGTCGTCGACGTATTCTTCGCCGGTCAACAAGGCGAGGCACTCCCGCAGCGACCGAACCCCCACCACGTCGAGACCGGGCACCAGCTGGGCTTCGACGACGTTGACCTCGGGAACGATGACGCGGGTGAGTCCGGCCCCGGCGGCAGCCAAGGCAGCGGGCAGTACGCCGGGGACGCCGCGCAACCTGCCGTCGAGCGCCAGCTCACCAAAGACCGCGGTCGCACGCAACGCGTCGTCGGGCACTGCCTGTTTGGCCATCAGCAGCGCCAACGCCATCGCGAGGTCATAGTGAGACCCCACTTTGCGGACGTCGGCGGGATACATCGCCACCGTCACCCGACGGTCGGGCCACGCGTGCTCGGAGTTGATCATGGCCGCCCGGCACCGGTCGCGGGCCTCGGTCACGCACGTGTCCGGCAGCCCGCTCAGGCTCCAGCCCGGGACGCCGTCGCTGATATCGGCCTCGATGGTCACGACGCGCCCGTTGACGCCGTCGAGTGCGACGGAGTAGGTCAGCCCGGTCGTCACTCACACCACCCCAACGAGGTGCTCGACGTCGGCAGCGCCACGACGTCGACGGAGAATGGCGATCACATCGACCCGGATCCGCGACACCGGCCGGAACTGCGGATGGGCATGGAGCCAACGGCCACCGAGCCGGTGCAGCCGTGCCGCCTTGACGGGGTCGATCGCCTCGAGTGGAGTGCCGAATGCCACGGTGCTGCGCGTCTTGACCTCGCAGACCACCAGCACGTCGCCATCGAGTGCCACGATGTCGATCTCGCCGTCGCGACATCTCCAGTTGCGGTCGAGCAGGCTGTAGCCGGTCTCGTTCAGTCGGCGGGCTGCGAGGCGCTCACCGAAGTCTCCGAGCGCCTTGCGTCGAGCGTGCGTGGTCGTCATCTGCCACCTCCACGATCAGCGTGGTGGACAACGATGACCGTTGCGACGACCCGGGACGCACCTGTGGACGACGCCGGACAGCCCGCTGCCTGTGGAGACCGCCGGTCCAACGCAGGAAGGTGCGGCCCCAGGCAGCTTGGAGCGTCGCTGCTTGGTTACGGCTTGGGCAGCTCCAGCTCCGACGTGGAGAGCTCCTCGATGTTGACGTCCTTGAACGTGACCACCTTGACGTTCTTGGCGAAGCGTGCGGGCCGGTACATGTCCCACACCCAGGCGTCGGACATGGTCACCTCGAAGTAGGCGTCTCCCGCCTCGGTGCGCACCTTGAGGTCGACGGTGTTGCACAGATAGAACCGGCGGTCGGTCTCGACGACGTACTTGAAGATCCCGACGACATCGCGGTACTCCCGGTAGAGGTGGAGCTCCATCTCCGTCTCGTACTTCTCCAGGTCCTCGGCACTCATCGCGACCCTCCTGTCAGCTGCTCGATGTCGGCATCGTCTGATGCCTGGCTCACGGCGAGCTCGTCGAAGCTCCATTTGCCCGCGCGGCGGACGTTGACAAATCGGCGCCGGTGCTGCGGGCACGGGCCATAGGCCTCCAACGCCTGCTGATGCTCCTTCGTCACATAGCCCTTGTGAATCGCAAAGTCGTACTCCGGGAACTCGTCGTGCATCTGCGTCATGATGCGGTCACGCGTCACTTTCGCGATCACGGAGGCGGCCGCGATGCAGGCCGCCACCCGATCGCCCTTCCAGACGGCGAGACCCGGGACGTCGAGCCCGTCGACCGGAAACCCGTCAGTGAGCACGTACCCCGGCTTCGAGTCGAGCCGCGCCAACGCCCTCCGCAACGCGTCGATGTTGGCGACGTGCATGCCGAGTGCGTCGCAGTCCTCAGAGCTGACCACCACCGCGGCCCACGACACCGCTCGGCGCACGATCAGGCTGTAGCAACGATCACGAGCTTTCGCCGTCAACAGCTTGGAGTCGGCAAGGCCCGGGATGGCCCCGGACGGGCCTTCAGCGAGCACGACCGCCCCGGCCACAAGCGGGCCAGCGCAGGCGCCGCGACCCGCCTCGTCAACGCCAGCGACCGGCGCCATGCCGACCCGACGAAGCGCCCGCTCATAGCCGTACAGACCGGCGTCGCGCCGAACCGTCGTGCCCCGAGGCAGCGGGCTCATCGCCCACCCGGTGGGGGGGACTTGATCACGCCCTTGTCCGGAGGGGTGTCACCGGCGGGTACGTCGTCATAGGCGTCGGGCACATGGAGAACGTGGGCGTCGCCGGAGGGCCAGACGACCGCGAAGGCGCGACCGGTGACAAGGTCCATCGGGATGAACGCGTCCTGTGCGCTGAGGTGGCGAGACGAGTCACCTGAGACATAGCGGTTGTCGCCCAGCACGAAGATGCTGTCCTTGGGCACGGTCACGTTGAAGTCGATGTTGTCGGCGCCCTGGCCGTTCTGGCGCAGGAAGTCCGACTCGTCCACGGCGACGCCGTTGATCGTCAACTTGCCCTGGTCGTCGCAACATACGACATGGTCGCCCGGGAGCCCGATCGCGCGCTTAACGAGGTGCTCATGACCAGACGCCGGCAGGACGCCGATGAACTCGAACGCCTTGCGAACGGTGCCGGGTGGTGGGGCTTGCTCGGTAGACGGAATCCAACCGCCGGGGTCTTCGAAAACAACGACCTCCCCCCGCTGGACGTCGCCGATGCGGCTCACGAGGATCCGGTCGTTGAGCTTGATCTCAGGCAGCATCGACCCGCTGGGCACGAAGAACGCCTGGATCACGAACGCGCGCAACAACGCTGATGCGACCAGGGCGATGACGACGATGACCACCATCTCGCGGGCGAATCGACCGGCGGCGCCGAGCCTCGACGACGTGCTTTCGTCATGGACGTGTGTCCGCTGATCGGTCTGTTCGTCTGTACCGGGGGCGTCGGCAACGGCAGCGTCGGCGGTACCGGCCGTGGGAGTGCCGGGAGCGGAAGTGTCGACCTCGCGGTCGGACGGGTTGGTCATCGGTCACATTTCCTGTCATCGAGTGATCCAGACTTCGGGCGGGTCACCCGGCGCGCCAGGGGCACAAGCACCCACGCTAACCCGAGCGGCACCGTGGGCGTGACCAAACCCGCCGCCTGATCCAGCTGCTGCTCGTCGAAGGAGTCCGGACGTCCGATGAGGTCCCAGTGTTTGATCGGCCAGACGACCACGAAGACCTTGCCGACGACATCGTCCGCCGGGATGAACCCTCCACCGGGGTCGCCCATGTGAGCTCGAGAGTCGGCCGAATGGGTGCGGTTGTCTCCCATCACCCACAGCCGACCATCCGGGATCTTGACCTTCCAGCTGCCTGTACAGGACTGGCGGGGCAGTGTGACGTAGGCGCTTTCCTTCAGCACCGTGCCGTTGACTGACAGGCCACCTGCCTGGCAGCTCACCGAGTCGCCGCCGACACCGATCACTCGCTTCACCAGGTGGCCACCCGTGGGGTAGAGACCGACGACCGCCAACGACTTCGTCACGGCGTTAGCGGGGGCTTGACCATTCTCTTCGCCGAGCCAGTGCGCCGGATCGTCGAAGACGACGATGTCGCCGCGGTGCACGTCGCCGAACCAGTAGGACATCTTCTGCACGAGGATCCGGTCGTCGACCCTCAACGACTGCTTCATGGAACCCGACGGGATGTAGAAAGCCTGTAGGAAAAACGTCTTGATGATGAGGGCCAAGATCAGGGCCATTCCGACCAACAGCAACGTCTCCTGCCAGGCCGGTAACGGCGCTGACTTCGTACGTCGGCGCGTCCGTCCCCCGGCGAGCCGCGAGCCAGCCGTAGCGGCAGCAGTGCTGCTCCTACCCGCTTCCTCACTCATGGAGCAACCGGACCGACACCGGAGGCCGCCATCGAGGTCACGCTGACACGGCGGCAGATCCCCGGTCTGATGGTCACGCGTTTGAGCCTACCCGCGCGGTCAGCGAGAGGCCGGAGCCTCACGCTTCTCCTTGATCTTCGCGGCCTTGCCGCGCAGGTTGCGGAGGTAGTAGAGCTTGGCGCGGCGAACATCGCCGCGGGTCACGACCTCGATCTTGTCAATGATCGGGGTGTGCAGGGGGAAGGTGCGCTCGACGCCGACGCCGAAGCTGACCTTGCGAACTGTGAAGGTGCGACCGACGCCCGAGCCGTGGATCCGGATGCAGACGCCTTGGAAGATTTGGACGCGGGAACGGGTGCCCTCGACCACTTTGACGTGGACCTTGAGGGTGTCTCCGGCGCGGAAGTCGGGTAGGTCGCCGCGGGTGATGTCGGCGGCAAGCCGGTCGATGGCGTTGGTCATGGCGGTCACTTTCCTCGTCGGTGCCACAGGTCACTCACGGTCGCTAGCGCGGAGTCGATGGTGGTCAGCACGCCTGATGTCGGCTCCCCTGCGGCAGAACCGGTCCCGGAGCACGTGGGATGCCCTCCGGGAGATGTGCGACACCAACGGGCAAGTCTGCCACAGGTGGTTTGCAACCAAGAAATCGAGCCGCTGTCGTCAGCGCTGCCGTGGCTTGGCCATCCACACGACGCCGTCGTCGGTTGCTCCGTCGGGAGCAACGAACGGTTCGCCGGTGCGCCGAAAACCCGCCCGCGAGTACATCCGCAGGTTGTCGGTGCTCGCCGCGCCGGTGAACAGCATCAGCCGGTCGACGTCGTCGGGAGCCGCCTGCTCAGCGTACTCGAGCAGCCAGCTGCCGAGGCCACGGCCTTGCACGTCGGGCGCCACCATCAGGCGGCCGATCTGCCAGTCGCCGCCGCGCCGACCCGCCCGCACCGAGGCGACCAGGCGGCCATGTGACCGCGCCACCCAGGTCGACCACGCGACTATCCCGACCCGCACGTCGTCAAGAGTCTCGACCAGCGGGGGGATGAACGGCGCGTCGTTCTGCTGTGCCTCGCCCACCCAGCAACAGCGCTGCAACGTCAAGAGCTCTGCCGCGTCGCCAGGGACCGCGAGCCGTACGTCGAGGTCGCCACCGACAGTGGCGATCGAGACGGTGACGCTGGGGTGCAGCAGGTCGGGCCGACGAGCCGCGGTACGACGCAACGACTGCTCGTGGCGCCACTGTGCGATCTGAGCGTGGTGGCCGGACATGAGCACGTCGGGGACTTCGAGCTCCCGCCAGGACGGAGGCTTGGTGTAGACGGGGTACTCGAGCAGCCCGTTGTCGGCCCGGTGAGACTCCTCCGCCAACGAAGCGGGGTTGCCCAGAAAACCTGGTAGGAGACGCACGACAGCCTCGATGACCACCATGGCAGCCACCTCACCGCCGTTGAGCACGAAATCGCCGATGCTGACCTCGTCGACGGCCATCCGCGTGGAGTAGTGGTCGATGACGCGCTGGTCGATGCCCTCATAGCGACCGCAGACGAAGATCAGCCGGTCCTCCGCGCTCAGCCGCGCCGCAGTGGCCTGCGTGAACCGTTCGCCGGAGGGCGTCAGGACCACGAGTCGCGCAGCGGGTCGTGCCGTCTCCACCGGCAGACCCAGAAGGTCGTCGATTGCCTCACCCCACGGCTCGGGCCTCATCACCATGCCGGCGCCTCCGCCGTACGGGGTGTCGTCGACGGTGCGATGCCGATCGTGCGTCCAGCGCCTGAGGTCGTGGGTGTGGAGGTCGACCAAGCCAGCGTTGCGCGCCTTCCCGAGCAGCGACAGCTCCAGCGGTGCGAGGTAGTCGGGGAAGATCGAGACCACGTCGATGCGCATGCGCTCAGGCGCCTGTCTCGGGCGGTTCTGTGTCGGGTGGGTCAGCGGGTGCGGCGTCCATCACGAGAAGGCCGGGGCGGTCGGTGAGGACCAGCCGTCCGCCGTCAAGGTCAACGACAGGGACGAACTCCGACACGAACGGCACCAGCACCTCGTCGTGCTCACGGTGGACGGCGAGGAGATCGTGCGCGGGCAGGTGCAGCACCTCGCCGACCGCACCCACGACCTCACCGGTATCGGTCTCGACGCGAAGCCCGACGAGCTGGTGGTCGTAGAACTCATCGGGGTCGTCCGGTCGCACGTCGCGCGGCACCTCGACGCGAAGCTCGGTGCCTCGCAGCGTCTCGGCGGCGGTACGGTCCGGCACCTCGGTGAAGTGGACGATGAGCCGTCCGCTGTGCCAGCGGCTCGACACCACCGTGAGCGGCCCTCGCTCGGTGGTGAACACGGCGCCGTTGACAAGACGCTTGTCAGGCTCGTCGGTGCGGACGTCGACAGCGACGTCGCCGCGCAGCCCGTGCGCTCGCCCGATCTTGCCCACGAGCAGCTCGATGCTCGTCATGCCGACTCCCTTGCCGAACGTCCATTGCTCGGCGGTCACGGCGCCGAGGCCTTCGTCGGTGTCGTCTGTCCGGGTGGCGTCAGCGCCGCTTGTCGACGTCGACGAAGTCGATACGCACACCGGCTTGACCGCTCAACGCCTCGAGCACCGCGCGCAGCGCCGTCGCCGTACGACCCGCTCGGCCGATCACCCGCCCGAGGTCGTCGGGGTGCACCCGCACCTCCAGGGTGTCGCCGCGGCCATCGAACCGAGGATTGCGGCCTCGATTCTGGCGGGTGCGGACGCTCACGTCGTCAGGGTTGTCGACGATGCCACGGACGAGGTGCTCGAGCGCGTCGGTGAGCATGCTCAAGACTTGCCCTCGTCAGGCGTCGTCTCGTCGCGGCTCGGCACCGGGGCTTCGTCGACGGCGGCTGTCTCGTCCGGAGTGTCGTCGGG
>JACCVZ010000086.1 GCA_013697905.1 Nocardioidaceae bacterium | reverse complement strand
GTGGAACGCGACCTTGTCGCCGCGGCCCTGTTCGACGTGCCGGTCGACACAGTTGTACGACGCGTTGAGCTTGCCGCCTACGAACCACTTCGCAAACGGTGGGTCATCCCAGTCCAGCACGTCGGTGAACGGCTCGGCCCAGCTGACTCGCTCCGCCTGCTCGGCCCAGAACCCAAGCGGGTCGGCCTGCGCCGCCTCGTAGGCGTCAGCTTTCAGGTTGGCGTGCTCGGCGAGGTCCTCGGGAGGGTCGAAGTGACGTTCCTCATGGGACAGGTTCGAGAGGGTTTCGCCGCTGCTGCCCTGAGTGGTGGTCGAGTCGTTGGTCACACAGTCACCTCAGCACGTCGGCGGCGTCGTGACAACCGAGTCCGAAAGGTTGTGGCTGACCCTGGTGCACATCTTGGTGACGCCGGGACCATCTGGTGTGTCAACGCGCCACCGTACGTCACGAGTCGGACGTCATAGTAGCCGCACGGAAGAAGTTCCCTCACTGCCGGATGACTTTCTCCGAACCGGCGCCGGTCAGGGCGCGCACTTCGAGCTCGTTGAAGCGTGCCTGAGACTCGGTGTCCTTCGAGGTGACCGTACCCAGGTACCCGAGCAGAAAGCCGATCGGTATCGAGACGATGCCTGGATTTTCCAGCGGGAACCATGAGAAGTCCACGCCTTCAGGGAAGAGCGACAGGTTCTTCCCGGTGGGGTCGAGGCCCTTCCCCGAGACGATCGGTGAGAAGAACACGAGACCGACCGACGAGATCAGTCCGCCGTAGATGCTCCAGACCGCCCCTCTCGTGTTGAACCTCTTCCAGAACAGGTTGTAGATGAGTGACGGCAGGTTGGCCGATGCCGCGACCGCGAAGGCGAGCGCTACGAGAAACGCGATGTTGAGGCTCTTGGCCGGGATCGCAAGCAGGATCGCGACGAGTCCGATGACGAAGGCGGCAACGCGGGCGACGTTCACCTCCTCCTTCTCCGACGCCGTCCCCTTCTTGATCACGTTGGCATACAGGTCATGCGCGACCGACGACGCCGACGTCAAAGTGAGACCGGCGACGACGGCAAGGATCGTGGCGAACGCGACCGCTGCAATCACCGCCAGCAGCACGGCACCACCGAGGGACCCGGCTCCGCCGCCCACCTCCTCGGCAAGCAATGGCGAGGCCAAGTTCCCGGTGCTGGCGAGGACCTGGCTGTCGGCGCTCGTGGTGTCGAGCAGGGCGGCGGCGCCGAAACCCAGCACCAGCGTCATCAGGTAGAAGGCGCCGATGAGACCGATCGCCCACAACACCGAACCGCGAGCGGTCTTCGAGGTCGGCACCGTGTAGAAGCGGATCAGGATGTGCGGCAGTCCGGCGGTGCCAAGCACGAGGGCAATCCCGAGGGAGAGAAAGTCGATCTTGCTCGTGGTGGAGACGCCGTACTTGAGGCCGGGATCCAGGAAGTTCGGTTTGCCGGTCTTGTCGACGGCCGCGCCGAGCATGTCTGAGATGTTGAAGTTGAAGTGCAGGAGTACTAGGAACGTGATCAAGATCGTGCCGGCCATGAGGAGCACGGCTTTGACGATCTGCACCCAGGTGGTTCCCTTCATACCGCCGACGGTGACGTAGAAGACCATCAGTAAACCCACGGCGGCGATGACCAGATTCTTGGCGCTCTCGTCGGTGACGCCGAGAAGCAGGGTCACGAGCACGCCAGCGCCGACCATCTGCGCCAGCAGGTAGAAGATCGACACGACGACCGTCGAGATGGCTGCAGCAGTCCGGACCGGGGTTTGCCTCATCCGGTACGCGAGCTGGTCAGCCATCGTGTACCGACCAGAGTTGCGGAGCAGCTCGGCGATGAGCAGCAGTGCGACCAGCCATGCGACGAGGAAGCCGATGGAGTACAGGAACCCGTCGTACCCGGACAGCGCGATCGCCCCGGAGATGCCGAGGAACGACGCGGCTGACATGTAGTCACCGGCGACGGCGAGGCCGTTCTGCGGCCCGGTGAAGGACCGTCCGCCGGCGTAGTAGTCGGCAGCGCTTTGGTTCTGCCGGCTTGCCCAGAACGTGATGCCGACGGTGACCAGCACGACGAGGATGAACAGCGTTGCCGTCAGACCCTCATGGCTGGTCTCCGCGAGGTAGACGCGGGCGTTCATCGGCCGACCTCCTTCTCATAGGCCGCATCGAGGCGGGCCGCGATCGGGTCGAGTTCGCGATTGGCGTGGCGGGAGTACAACCAGGCGATCACGAACGTTGAGACGAACTGCAGGAGGCCGAAGACGAGGGCGACGTTGATGTTGCCCACGATGTCGGTGCTCATGAACCCGGTCGCCCAGTTGCTGCAGACGACGTAGAGCATGTACCAGACGAAGAACGTGATAGTCCACGGGATCGCGAAGCTGCGATAGCGCTTGCGGAGGTCGCGGAAGTCGGCACTCTCGTGCAGCTCCTCATAGATGTCATGTCGGGTTGCCGGCTCTGCCATGGCTCCACCTCGCTCGTGCGGGGGTGACGAGTGTCACCCACTCGCGAACCTAGGGTGCCGCCTCCTCTCCCGGCAGTAGGCGGACCGCCGTACTCGGTCGACGGCCCGATTCGTCGGCGTACGGCGACGGCGCCCCGACGAGCGGTCGGATCGACACGACCAGCGGCACCACGCCTCGAGTGAGGATCCGGTTCTGCCGAGGCATGGTCAGAGCGACGCGCGAACCGCTTCGGGTCCGCGGTCGACGTTCACTTGCTCGGGAGTGTGCAGGCGCACCATAGTGCGGTCCACGTTGGGCGGCACCCGACTGCGGGTCAGCCGCGAGACGACCAGCATCGTGAGGAACGCCGCGGGCACCGACCAGGCGGCGGGTTGGGCAAGAAGTGTGTCGACCCAGCCGGCGTCGAGATCGACGGCGATCGTCATCAGCACCGCGAAAGCACTCAACACACCTCCGACGACGAGGCCGGCGACGGCTCCGGGTGGGGTGAGACGACGCCACCAGATCCCCAGTAGGAGCAGCGGGCAGAACGTCGATGCTGCCACCGCGAACGCCAGTCCGACAGCGTTGGCTACCGGCACGTCGGCGCCGGCCAGAGCCAGCATCAGGGGCACCGCGACCGCCGCGCAGGCGGCCAACCGAAATGAGGTGACGCCACGCAACGACGTACCGGTGAAGCTCCGCGACAGCACGTCCTGGCTCAGCACGCCTGCCACCGACACGGTCAGGCCCGAGCAGGTGGACAGAAACGCAGCGAAGGCACCGGCCGCCACCAGCGCGCCGAGCAGGTCACCCCCGAGGCCGCCCACCATCCGCCCGGGCAGCTCGAGGACTACCGTGTCGGAGCCGGCGAGGTCGGGTGCGTAGATGCGCCCGAGCGCGCCGTACACGGCG
This sequence comes from Nocardioidaceae bacterium, assembly GCA_013697905.1. Lineage (GTDB taxonomy): Bacteria > Actinomycetota > Actinomycetes > Propionibacteriales > Nocardioidaceae > JACDHG01. The sequence continues at coordinate 1,551 of JACCVZ010000086.1, read as the reverse complement.
GGCATCAGGTAGAAGAGCCCGAGCAACCCGAGGACCGCAAGGGTGGTCCTTCTTGCTTGTCGTCCGTCGGGGTTGGTGTAGAACCGCACGAGCACGTGGGGCAGACCCATCGTGCCCAGGAACGTCGCGAGGATCAGTGAGTAGGTGCTGTAGAGCGCGTGCGCCGGCCGGTCGATGTCCGGCATCGGTCCGGTCGGAACCGGCGGAGCGCCGTCGCCACGCCACACCATCACCAGAAAGAGGAGAGGTACGCCGATGGCGGTCAGCTTGAGCCAATACTGGAACGCCTGCACGAACGTGATGCTCCTCATCCCGCCGGCCACAACGTTGAGCACGACGACCGCAGCGACCACCACCCCTCCCAGCCACGAAGGGGCTCCGGTCACCGTCTGCAGGGTGATGCCGGCGCCTTGGAACTGGGGCATCAGGTAGAGCCAGCCGATCAGGCATACGAGCAGCCCACTCCAGCTACGGACGTGCTGGGACTCGAGTCTTGCTTCCGCGAAGTCAGGCAGCGTGTAGGCCCCGCTCCGGCGCAGCGGCGCTGCCACCAGCACCAGAAGCACGAGGTAGCCGGCCGTCCAGCCGACGGGGTACCACAACATGTCGGCGCCGTAGGTGAGGATCAGTCCAGCAATGCCGAGGAAGGAGGCGGCCGACAGGTATTCACCACCGATGGCCGAAGCGTTGAGTACGGGCCCGACCGAACGCGAGGCGACGTAGAAGTCGCTGGTGGTGCGGCTGATCCGCAACCCGAACCCGCCGATCACCGCCGTCGCCAGCGAGATCACGAAGACGGCCGTCCACCCGGCAGCGGGGTTCATTCGCGCTCGACCATCTCGGCGAAGTCGCGCTCGGTGCGCTCGGCGTGACGCACGTAGAACCAGCCGAGCGCCACCAGGACCGGATAGACGAGGAATCCCAGCACGACCCACGCCAACGGCACGCCGACGACCTCGCTGTTTCGCACACCAGGGGCCACCACGAAGAGCAGCGGCAGCAGGCCGACGACGACTCCGAGCGCCGCCAGCACCAGCAACCCAAGCCGGAGCTGGCTGCGGATGAGCGATCGCATGAACGCGTCTCCCACTCCGGTCTGCTCGTCAATCTCCTCGGTGACGGCAACGCGGCGCGTTCGTGCGGCGGTCGTGCGTGGACTCACCACCGTGACGCGTCGGGGCGCCGCGGCCATCAGGTTGGCTCGGCTCGCCGTCGCGAGCGACGGACCAGCACGTCGCGGAGCTCAGGGGTATGCCGTCGACTCACCTGAAGCTCGGTGTCGACCACCCGCACGGTGCACCGGCCTTGGTCGACGCGCACCTCACTGATGTGGGACAGGGAGACCAGCAGGCTGCGGTGGATCCGCAGGAAGCCGGCGTCGCGCCAGCGGTCCTCGAGCGTCGTCAAGGGTGCACGGAGCAGGTGCGAGCCCGCAGCTGTGTGCAGCCGGACGTAGTCGCCCTGGGCCTCGACGTACCGCACGTCGCTGCGTTGGATGAACCGGGTGACCCCGCCGAGCTCGACCGAGATGGTCTCGTCGCTGTCGTCGGC